>NZ_JBHXEG010000039.1:0-70985 GCF_042724935.1 Kitasatospora sp. NPDC127060 | reverse complement strand
GTATGTGGGCGTGGTCGACTTCCCGCTCCGCTGCGTCTCCCGCTGCGTCTCCCGCTGCGTCTCCCGCTGCGTCTCCCGCTGCGTCTCCCGCTGCGTCTCCCGCTGCGTCTCCCGCCGCTTCACCTGAGGCGCTACCCCGGGCGCCTCACCCGTGCGCGGCCAACAGCCTTTGCTCCTTGGCCGGTTCGATGCCCTGCTTGAACGGCGCCCCCGGTACCAGCTTCCGCCCCTCGGTGTCGGTGTCCTCGGCCGGCCCCCGGGCGCGCAGCCATTCCCAGGTGTCCCGCGCGGTCTCCGCGAACGGCCGGCAGCGCAGCCCGGCCGCCTCGGCGCGGCCGCTGTCGACCTGCCAGATGTACTTCCACTCGGGCAGGTCCGGTGCCCAGAAGGGGAGTTCGAGCCAGGGCTCGACCTGGTCCGGCCCCTCGGCCAGCAGCGCGGCGTCGTCGACCCGGACCAGCTCGGTGCCGGCCGCGCCCGCGAGCTCCCGGCAGGTCTCCAGCCACTGCCCGAAAGTGAGCCGCCCGGGTGGCGCCGTGGTGATGAAGCGCCCCGCCGTCCCGGCCGTCAGCCGGTCGAGCCCGAAGGCGGCGAAGTCCCGGACGTCGATCACCTGGATGGCCCGCTCCGGATCGCCCGGCGCGAGCACCCGGCCGCCGCGGGCCATCCGCTCCAGCCACCAGGGCAGCCGACCGCCCAGCTCGTACGGTCCGATCAGCAGTCCGCTGCTGAGCACGAGGGTGCGGTCGGCGCCGAAGCCCGCCAGCACCGCGCGTTCGGCGCCCGCCTTCAGCTCGCGGCCGAAGGGCTGGTCGGGCGGGGTGTCGGCGGGGCAGGGGAGGAGCGGGGAGTCCTCGGTGATCACCTGAGTGGCCCAGTCGGCGTAGGCGTGCACCGAGGAGACGAAGGTGTAGTGGTCGGCCCGTTCGCGCAGCAGTCGGGCGGAGAGCGCGGCCTGGGCGGGCTGGCGGGCGGAGGTGTCGACGACGGCGTCCCAGTGACGGCCCTCGACCAGCCGGGCGAGGTCCTCGGCGCTGTCGCGGTCGCCCCGGACGGTCTCGACCCCGGGCAGGTCGGGGGCGCTGCGGCCGCGGTTGAAGGTGGTGACCTGGTGGCCGCGGGCGAGCGCTTCGGTGGCGTAGGCCCGTCCGAGAAAGGACGAGCCCCCGAGCAGAAGGATCTTCATGCCGGTCAGCCTGTCCGTGCCGTCCCACCCGTACGCCCGGATTCGCGCTGAGCAGAGCGCGAACCGGGCGCCCGCCCGACAGGCGCCCCGGCCGAAGGCCTGAGCCGAGAGCCCCGGCCGAGCGCGAGTCGAGCCGCACCCGCCCCCGGTGGGGAGCGCCCGCCCGACATGCCACCCCCACCCGCCCCCCTTAGCATCCCAGATGTACCGATCTGCCCTGATCCGGCCTGGGAGAGCGACAGCATGGTCAACCCGGCACTCGTCGATCCGGCCACCCTCCGCGCGACCGCGGCCGAGGCCTGGATCCGCGCCCATCCCGTCCTACGGAACTACCGCACCCTCTACGCCCAGGCCCTGGACGAAGCGGACCCCGGCTACGTCGGCGGCTTCGGCGTCTTCCACCACACTTCGCGGTCGGCCACCCCCGCCGACACCGACGCCGTCACCCCCGACAACGACACCCTCCCCTCCCGCGCCTGGCTCGACCTGCGTGCCGGGCCGTGGGTGCTCTCGGTCCCCTCCGACGCCGACTACCGCGTCCTCGCGGTGCACGAACTCGACACCCTGCTGGCCGGGTTGATCGGCTCCCGGACCACCGGCCAGGAGGCCGGGGACTTCCTGGTGGCCGGCCCGGACTGGACGGGCGAGACCCCGCCCGGCGTCGCGGGCGTGATCCGCACCGCCACCCGGCTGGTCGGCGTCCTCGCCCACACCCGGCTCACCGGGAACAGTCCCGCCGAGCTCGCCGAGCTGAAGGCCGTCCAGGAGCAGTACCGGCTGTGCCCGCTGCACGAGTACACCGGCACCCCGGCCCCCGACCCCGCCCCCGAACCGGTCTGGCCGGTCTGGCGCGACGAGGTCCTGGACGGCGTCGAGTTCCTCACCTTCCTCGACTTCCTGCTCGGCTTCTTCCCGCTGACCGGCGAACTCCCGCCCGCCGAGACAGAGTTGCGCGGCCGCCTGGCCGACCTCGGCGTCGACGGCCGGGGTGAGTTCGAACCCGCCACCCTCCCGCTGGAGGCCCGCGCCGAACTCGACCGCGGCATCGCCGACGGCCGCGCCCGGCTGACCCGCGCCGTCGCCGAACTCCGCGACTCCACAGGTCTGTTCGGCACCCGCGCGCAGCTCGGCGGGGACTTCCTCCGACAGGCCGTCGCCGCCGAACTCGGCCCGTACGGACTGCCCACCGAGGAGGTCTGGTACGGCCGTTGGGCGGCCGACAGCGAGGGCCACCGCCCGCCGAACGCCGCCGACCGCGACCACCTGATCCGCTTCGCCCCGGACGCCCTGCCGCCGGCCCGCTTCTTCTGGTCCGTGACGGCGTACGCGCTCCCCGGCCACCGGCTGGTCGACAACACCCTGGACCGCTACTCGATCGGTGGCCACACCCCCGGCCTGATCCGCGACCGGGACGGCGGCCTCACCCTCTACGTCCAGCACAAGCGCCCCGCCGACGCCGAGCACTCCGCCAACTGGCTGCCCGCCCCGGACGGCCCGTTCGCGGTCGTGCTTCGGATCCGCGGCCCGGAGGCCTCCGTCCTGGACGGCCGCTGGCAACCCCCGCCGCTCACCCCGCGCTGACCCGCCGCTCACCCCGCGCTGACCCGCCGCCCGGCATCTGGAACTCGTCAACGACCCCACCGCCGATACCGCCGCCGATACCGCCCACCGACTCCGACGAAGGACCCCCGATGAACCTGCCCGAGCTGGAGGCCCTGGCCGCCGACGCCTACGTCTACGGCTATCCGCTCGTCGCCGGCCTCACCATGGTCGAGCGCTTCGCCAACGGCGGCCTGGGCACCCTCCCGGCGGCGCCGTTCAACCACTTCAGCCACGCCGCCCGGCTGGCCGGCCCGGCCGATCGCTTCGTCTCGGTCAACAACGACACCATCTACTCGATCGCCCAGCTGGACCTCTCCGAGGGCCCGCAGGTGCTGCACGTCCCGGACACCGCCGGCGCCTACTACGTGCTGCAGTTCATCGGCGCCTGGACGGACAACGTCGCCTACCTGGGCAGCCGGGCTTCCGGCACCGAGGCCCAGACCTGGCTGGTCGTCCCGCCCGGCTGGCACGGCAGCGCGCCGGACCGCGACCGGGTGATCGAACTGCCCACCACCGTCGGCACCATCGTCGGCCGCTTCGCCTGCAACGGCCCGGACGACCTGCCCCGGGTCCGGGCGCTGCAGGCCGGGCTCGCCCTGGAGCCGCTGGAGCCGGGCGGCCTGGTCGCCGGACTGCCCGAGCCCGACCCGGACGTCCCCGAGCGGCTGGCCTTCTTCGAACGCCTCCGGGTGTGGATGCAGGCCTTCCCGCCGGCCACCCCCGACATCGAGTACCAGCGCCGCTTCGCCCCGCTCGGCCTGCTGGACGACGGCGCCTCGCCGTACCGCGCGGCCGCCGCGGAGTGGACCCTGGCGCTCGCCAAGGGTCTGGCGGCCGGGCGCGAACGGGTCGAGGACGCCACCCGCCCGCCCGAGGAGCACCCGCTCGGCGAGTGGCGCTCCGCGCTCCACCTCTTCGACTACAACCTCGACCACCTGGGCCCCGGCACCCTGGACGACCCGGAGTGGCGCATCCCCGACCGCCGCGCCGCCTACCTCAGCCGCGCCGCCGCCGCCCGGGCCGGCCTCTGGGGCAACCACGCCTACGAGGCCTCGTACGCGATGACCTACGACGACTCCGACGGCCGCCCGCTCACCGGCGCCAACAGCTACACCCTCCGCTTCGAGCAGCCCCCGCCGGCCGAGGCCTTCTGGTCCGTCACGATGTACTCGGTGCCGGACTACTACCTGGTGGAGAACCCGATCGACCGCTACTCGATCGGCGACCGCACCCCCGGCCTGGTGTACGGCGCCGACGGCTCGCTGACCGTGACCCTCCAGCACGAGCCGCCGGAGGACCCGACGGCCGCCGCCAACTGGCTCCCCACCCCGCTCGGCGAGTTCCGCCCGATCATCCGGCTCTACCGGCCGAAGCCCGTCGTCCTCGACGGCAGCTACCAGGTCCCCCCGATCCACCGCTGCCCTGCGGAGACCCCGCCGCCGGACACTCCCTAACGCCCCGTCGCCGTACCCGTCGGGTGCGGGGAGGCGCTGCCGGTCGTCGGCGCCGACGGGCTCGGCGCACCGGTCGGCGATCCGGAGGGCGACGGTGACCCCGTCCGGCTCGGCGTCGCCGTGGGCGTGCCAGTGCCAGTGGCCGACGGCCCGCCGCCCGGTGTCGGTGAGGAGGTCGGCGCCGGCGTCGAGGAGGACGCCGACGCGGACGCCGACGCGGGCACCGAGGGCCCCGCCGAGGAGGAGGGGCCGCCCCGGTTCTCCGGCCCGCCGTCCAGGGTGACCACCGCCTGGGAGGGCGGCAGCGCGATCCGGGCCGTCCAGTGGGTGGTGGGCGCGAGGTCCTCGTCCACCGTGACGATCACGGTGATCCGCTGCCCGGGGGCGAGCGTCCCCGAGTCGCGGCTGAGCCGGAGCCAGCCGGCGTCCGTCACGGCATGCCAACGGATCTCCGTGGTACCGGAGTTGGTGAGGGTGAGCACCGTCCGGCTGCCGTACTCCCCGGCCTCGACGGTGAGCAGCCCGGCCGGGGCCGGGGCGCCCGCGCCCGGCGCGGAGGCCTGTTCGACCGCGGGGGCCGGGGCGGCGACCAGCGTGGGGCTGCCGAGCGGGGTCGCGCCCCGGGCGGGCACCGGGACCAGCGGCCCCTGGAAGGTGAGCCGCGGAAATCCGGGAAGCAACGTTTCTGCACCGTTTGCTCCGCCCCCGCGCCCGCCCGCACCCGCCAGCTCCAGCCCCGGCATCCCCGCGCCCACCGCCGCCCCCGCGGCGACCCCCGCCGCCCACGGCGCCGGCCGCTGCCCGGTCTCCCGCCCGGCCTCCTCCACCCGCACCGCCGAGACCGAGGCCGCCGACCCGGCCCCGCCACCGCCCCGGTGCCCGGCCCACAGTGCCACCACGGGCGCCGCCAGTACGGCCGCCAGCACCCCGGTGGTCACCACCCGCCGACGGACCGCCAGCCCCCGGCCCGCGTCCGGAGCCCGGTGCCGGGGAAAGCCGCCGTGGTCGAACCGCAGCCCCGGCTCGGCCGCCGCCGCCCCCCGCTGTCCGACCGCTCCCACCGGGGCGGGCCGCGCCGACCCACCCGCCGGGGGCGGTGCCGCCAGCAACGGCAGCCCCGACAGCCCGGCCGCCCCCTCGGCCGCCTCCCCAGCGGCCACCCGTTCCGCCGTCCCCCGGCAGGTCGGGCAGTCGAGCACGTGCTGGACCAGCTCCCGCCGCAGCGCCGGGCCGAGCACCCAGTCCCGCCAGGACTCCGCCCCGGCCCCGCCCAGCCGGTCCAGCTCGGGGCAGCTGCCCACGCCGAGCACCAGCAGCGCCGCCCTGGTCCGGGCCACCTCGGCCTCGGCGGTGGCGAGCAGCCCGCGGGTGCGTTCGAACGGCAGGCCCAGGACGGCCGCCACCTCCAGCGGGGTCAGCCGGTGCCGGACGGACAGCTCCAGAGCCTCGCGCTGCTCCGGGTCCGTACCGGCCGCCTCGGGCCAGGCGAGCGAGGCCAGCTCGCGCCGCCGCCGGGTCGCCTCGGCCTCGGGCACCTGGTCGGGCCGGACGCCCGCCCCCGGCCCGGTCCCGTCCGCCAGCCGCCGCAGGCAGCAGTACCGGGCCAGCGAGAACAGCCAGGCCCGCACCAGTCCGGGCTCGGCCAGTCGTCCGCCGTGCCGCCGGGCCAGCTCGTGGACCTCCCGCAGGGCGTCGGCGGCCGCGTCGTGTTCGCACAGCACCGAGAGGCAGTAGGTGAACAGGCCGTCCACCTGCCGGTCGTACGCCGCGAGCACGGCGTCCGGCGCCCCGACGGGTCCAACAGTTCGCGTTGTCACCCGTCCGACGGTAGGGACACCGGGCGGCCGGTCCCCGCCATTCCCCGCGTATGTACTTCTTTCGGGTAACAACATCGCCCATCTGTGTGGGCGGCCGCGTGCGCCCGGGGCCCGGAGCACCGGCTGAGCACGGCTGTCACACCCAGCCGCTACCGTGGGCCGCATGCCTCCGCGTTCCAAGACCACCGCCAAGCCGCGCCCGGCCTACCGCTGCACCGAGTGCGGCAACCAGCTGCCCAAGTGGGTCGGCCGCTGCCCGGAGTGCAACGCCTGGGGCACGGTCGAGGAGTACGGCGCGGTGCCGATCCGCACCACCGCGGCCGGCCCGGTCAGCGCGCCGGCCCGCCCGATCGCCCAGGTGGACGGCCAGGTCGCGACGGCCCGCTCGACGGGCGTGCCGGAGCTGGACCGGGTGCTCGGCGGCGGGCTGGTCCCCGGCGCGGTGGTGCTGCTGGCCGGCGAGCCCGGCGTCGGCAAGTCGACCCTGCTGCTGGACGTCGCCGCCAAGGCGGCCACCGACCGGCACCGCACGCTCTACGTCACCGGCGAGGAGTCGGCCGGCCAGGTGCGGCTGCGCGCCGACCGGATCAACGCCCTCTCCGAGCACCTCTACCTCGCCGCCGAGCAGGACCTCGGCGCCGTGCTCGGGCACATCGAGGCGGTCAGCCCCGGCCTGCTGATCCTGGACTCGGTACAGACCATCGCCTCCGCCGAGCTGGACGGCGCCCCCGGCGGCCCGGCCCAGGTCCGCGAGGTGGCGGGCGCGCTGATCCGGGCCTCCAAGGAGCGCGGCATGGCCACCCTGCTGGTCGGCCACGTCACCAAGGACGGCCAGATCGCCGGCCCGCGCCTGCTGGAGCACCTGGTGGACGTGGTGCTGAGCTTCGAGGGCGACCGGCACGCCCGGCTGCGCCTCATCCGCGGGGTCAAGAACCGCTACGGCGCCACCGACGAGGTGGGCTGCTTCGAGCTGCACGACGAGGGCATCGTCGGCCTGGCCGACCCGTCCGGCCTCTTCCTGACCAGGCGTGACAAGCCCGTTCCCGGCACCTGCCTCACCGTCACCCTGGAGGGCAAGCGCCCGCTGGTGGCCGAGGTGCAGGCGCTGATGGTGGATTCGCAGATCCCCTCCCCGCGGCGCACCACCTCGGGCCTGGAATCGCCCCGGATCGCGATGATCCTGGCCGTGGTCGAGCGGCACGGCGGGGTGAAGCTCGGCAAGCAGGACATCTACACCGCGACGGTCGGCGGGGTGAAGCTGACCGAGCCCTCCGCGGACCTCGCGGTCGCGCTCGCGGTGGCCAGCTCCTCCACCGACACCCCGCTGCCCAGCAACCTGGTGGCGATCGGCGAGGTCGGCCTGGCGGGCGAGGTGCGGCGGGTGACGGGTGTGCAGCGCCGGCTGGCCGAGGCGCACCGGCTGGGCTTCACCCACGCCCTGGTCCCGCCGGACCCGGGCAAGGTGCCGCCGGGCATGAAGGTGGTCGAGGTGGCCGACATCGGCGAGGCGCTGCGGGCCATCCCGGGCCGCCGCCGGGCCGCCGCCAAGCCGCGCGCCGAGGCCCGTACGGAGGTGCGTGGTGAGGCTCCGTCGGCCCCGCCGGCGCCCCGTGCGGCCCGGGTCCCGGCGTACCCGGAGGAGCTGATGGACGGCTGGGAGCCGCTCGACTCCGACGAACTCCGCTGACCCAAGCCCTGCCGAAGCCGCACGCAGTTAGACTTCCCCCAGTCTCATTGGCCAGAAGGCAGTACCGGAGCGGTACTGAGCGACAGAGCAACAGACCGCAGACCGGCGCACGGCACGAGGCGCGCGGCACGGGGTCGACCGGAGGAGTCACGTGGCAGCCAGCGACCGGGGGGCGGACAAGGCCTCCCGTGAGGAGGCCCTGCTGCGGGCCTCCCTCACCGCCATCGCGCCCGGTACCGCGCTTCGTGACGGCCTGGAACGGGTCCTGCGGGCCAACACCGGCGGTCTGATCGTGCTGGGCTTCGACAAGACCGTCGAGTCCCTGTGCACCGGCGGCTTCGTGCTGGACGTCGAGTTCAGCGCGACCCGGCTGCGCGAGCTGTGCAAGCTCGACGGCGCGGTGGTGCTGGACAAGGACATCACCAAGATCGTCCGGGCCGGCGTCCACCTGATGCCGGACTCCACCATCCCCACCGACGAGACCGGCACCCGCCACCGCACCGCCGAGCGGGTCAACCGCCAGACCGGCTACCCAGTGGTCGCGGTCTCGCACTCGATGCGGCTGATCGCCATGTACGTCAACGGCACCCGCCGAGTGCTGGAGGACTCCACCACCGTCCTGTCCCGCGCCAACCAGGCGCTGGCCACCCTGGAGCGCTACAAGCTGCGCCTGGACGAGGTGGCCGGCACCCTCTCCGCCCTGGAGATCGAGGACCTGGTGACGGTCCGGGACGTCACGGCCGTGGCCCAGCGCCTGGAGATGGTCCGGCTGATCGCCACCGAGATCGCCGGCTACGTGCTGGAGCTCGGCATCGACGGCCGGCTGCTCTCGCTCCAGCTGGACGAGCTGATCGCCGGCGTGGAGCCGGAGCGCGAACTGGTCGCCCGGGACTACTTCCCGGAGCGTGCCGCCAAGAAGGGCCGCACGGTCACCGAGGTGCTGGCCGACCTGGAGGCGCTCACCCACGCCGAGCTGCTGGACCTCCAGACGGTCGCCAAGGCGCTCGGCTACTCCGGTTCACCGGAGTCCCTGGACTCCGCCGTCTCCCCGCGCGGCTACCGCCTGCTGGCGAAGATCCCGCGGCTGCCCAACACGGTGATAGAGCGCCTGGTCGAACACTTCGGCGGCCTGCAGAAGCTGCTCGCCGCCAGCATCGACGATCTGCAGACGGTCGAGGGCGTCGGCGAGACCCGGGCCCGCTCGGTCCGCGAGGGCCTGTCCCGGCTTGCCGAATCGTCCATCCTGGAGCGCTACGTCTGACCTGACGCGCGACGAAGCTCGGACGGCCCCCGGAGAAACGCTTCCCCGGGGGCCGTCCCGCGTCTCGGGCCGCCGTCCCCACAGCGCCGGAGCCCCGTACCGCCGGCGCCCCCGTACCGCCGGGCCCCCACAACGCCGAAGCCCCCGACCGCGCTGCGGTCGGGGGCCCGGTGCGAAGGTGACGGCCGCTCAGTTGTCCAGTCGGATCGAGGTCCGGGCCGACACCTTGTCCCCGGAGAGCCCGGTGAGTTCGGCGAGCACCACGTAGGTCCCGTTCGCCGGCGGCGCCTGGTCGGCGGTCGCGCACTGCGGCTTGCTGCGGCTGCGGTCCCAGGTGAAGGTCTCGGTCTGGCTGCTGTTCGCCGGGATCTGCACCCAGATGTTGCCCTTGTCGGGCGGGCAGTCACCGGAGGACCAGACCCGGTCGTTGTTGCTGCCGCTGCTGACGGTGATCACCGAGGCGGTACGGCCCAGGTCCACCCGGCAGTTGGCGCCGGAGGAGTTCTTGACCGTCAGCGCCAGCTTCGGCTTGTCCTTGGGCTGGTAGGAGTTCTGGCTGCCGGCCAGCTCCAGGGCGACCTGCGAGGAGGAGCAGACCGGAAGCGCCATCACCTCGGGGGTGTTCACCGCCGGGGCGCCACCGCCGGAGCCACCGGACCCACCGGTCGAGCCGCCCGTACCACCCGGCGCCGGGTTGCCGCCGGTGCCACCCGAGCCACCGGCGCCACCCGAGCCACCCGAGCCGCCGGCCCCGCCGGTGCCACCACCGGTCCCGCCGCCGCTGAGTCCGACCTCGCTGCCGCCGCCGCTGGCCACCGGCCCACCGCCGCCGCCACCGGCGGGGTGCGCCGCGGGGCCGCTCGGCGAGGCGCCCGGCGTGATCGCCTGGGCGGGCGTCTGGCTCTGGGACTGGGACGGTACGGCCTGCGCGGCCTTGCTCGGTGAGCCGCCGTCACCGCCCTGATCCGACATCAGCCAGGCGATCAGCGCGACGACCGCCGCGACGGCGACGAGCACGACGACGCGCCGACGCCAGTAGATCGAGGCGGGCAGCGGTCCCACGGGTTGACGCAAAGAGGGCACGATCAAACTCTATGGGACTGTGTGTGGCGATTGACTCACCAACACCGCACAGTCGCCCCTTCTTTCACATGATCCGCCATTTGATCCGTTCGAGGGAGTCCCCGAACCCGGAGAACCGGGCGGAAACCGGCCGATCCGGAGCCTCTACCTCCGCTTCGGCCGGGTCCACGGCCGTGGGAGGATCGAAGGGCCATGACTGCCATCACCGCCACCGAAGCCGCCACCGCGCCGCCGCTGCCCCTGCCGCTGCTGCACTCGACCGTCATCGACTGGTACGAGGCCAGCAAGCGCGACCTGCCCTGGCGGACCCCCGACGCGTCCCCCTGGGCCGTCATGGTGAGCGAGTTCATGCTCCAGCAGACCCCGGTGAAGCGGGTGCTTCCCGCCTGGCAGGCCTGGATGACCCGCTGGCCCACCCCCGCCGACCTCGCCGCCGAGGCGCCCGGCGAGGCGGTCCGGATGTGGGGCCGGCTGGGCTACCCGCGCCGCGCGCTGCGGCTGCACGCGGCCGCCGTGGCGATCACCGAGCAGCACGGCGGCGAGGTCCCGGACGACCACGCCACGCTGCTCTCGCTGCCCGGGGTGGGGGAGTACACCGCCGCCGCGGTCGCCTCCTTCGCCTTCCGCCAGCGGCACGTGGTGCTGGACACCAACGTCCGCCGGGTGTTCGCCCGCGCGGTGACCGGCGTCGAGTACCCGGCCACCGCCACCACCGCCGCCGAGCGCCGCACCGCGACCGCCCTGCTGCCCGACGACGCCCCGACGGCCGCCACCTGGGCGGTCGGCGTGATGGAGCTGGGCGCGCTGGTCTGCACCGCCCGCGGCCCGGAGTGCGGGGACTGCCCGCTGTTCACCGTCTGCGCCTGGCAGCGGGCCGGCCGCCCGCCGTACGAGGGCCCGGCCCGGCGCGGCCAGTCCTACGAGGGGACGGACCGCCAGGTGCGCGGCAAGCTGCTCGCGGTGCTGCGCGAGGCACACGGCACGGTGCCCCAGGCCCGGCTGGACGCGGTCTGGCCGGACGCGGTGCAGCGCGCCCGGGCCCTGGACGGCCTGGTCGCCGACGGTCTGGTCGAACCGGTCGAGCAGGGCGTCTACCGCCTGCCCCAGTAGGACTCCGGTGAGACC
This sequence comes from Kitasatospora sp. NPDC127060, assembly GCF_042724935.1. NCBI lineage: Bacteria > Bacillati > Actinomycetota > Actinomycetes > Kitasatosporales > Streptomycetaceae > Kitasatospora > Kitasatospora sp. NPDC127060. The sequence goes on along the minus strand of NZ_JBHXEG010000039.1, from coordinate 59,770 downwards.
GCGGTAGGACCCGGCTCGAACGACGGCGCCCCCGGAAGGAACTCCTTCCGGGGGCGCCGTCGCGCAGCCGTGCGTCGGCGGGGGCGGCCGTCAGATGGCCGCCGCCTCCAGCGAGGCCTCGGCCGGCTCCTCGCCCTTGCCGGTGCCGCGCAGCGGCACCTCGCGCAGGAACACCGCGCCGGCGATGGCGATCACGGCCACCCCGGCGCCCCACAGGAAGACGGTGTGCATGCCGTTGGACACCGCGTGGTGGTAGGCGTCCTGGACGACCTCGGGCAGCTTGCGCAGCTCGGCCGGGCTCATCTGGCCCGGGTCCTTCGCCCCGCCGCCGGCCGAGGCCTGCTCGCCCAGCCGCGAGGTCATGGTGTCCTTCACCCGGTTGTTGAACAGGGCGCCGAACAGCGCGACACCGAAGGAACCGCCGATGGTGCGGAACAGGGTGGCGGTGGAGCTGGCCACGCCCATGTCCTTGAGCTCGACGCTGTTCTGGGCGACCAGCATGGTGATCTGCATCAGGAAGCCCATGCCCGCACCGAGCACGACCATCCAGCAGGCCGAGGTGAAGCGGGTGGTCTCGGTGCCCATGGTGGAGAGCAGGACCAGGCCGCCGGCCATCACGATGGTGCCGATGATCGGGAAGATCCGGTACTTGCCGGTCTTGGTGACGGCCTGGCCGACCACCAGCGAGACCACCAGCATGCCGAACATCATCGGCATCAGCAGCAGGCCGGAGTTGGTCGCCGAGGCGCCCTGGACTATCTGCTGGTAGAGCGGCAGGAAGACGGTCGAACCGAACATCACGAAGCCGACCACGAAGCCGATGACCGAGACCAGGGTGAAGTTCAGGTTGCGGAACAGGCTCAGCGGCAGCATCGGCTCCTGGGCCCGCTGCTCGACGTAGCAGAAGGCGATCAGCGAGGCGACGGCGAGCGCGGCCAGGCCGAGGATCTCCTTGGAGCCCCAGGCGTACTGCTGGCCGCCCCAGGTGGTGATCAGCACGAGCGAGGTGATGCCGGTGGTGAGCAGGACCGCGCCCGGGTAGTCGATCCGGGCGCTGCTGCGGACCTTCGGCAGCTTCAGGGTCACGACGACCACGGCGAGCGCGACGATGCCGAGCGGCAGGTTGATGTAGAAGGTCCAGTGCCAGCTCAGGTGGTCGGTGATGAAGCCGCCGACCAGCGGTCCGCCGATGGTGGCGAGGGCCATCACGGCGGCGAACATGCCCTGGTACTTGCCGCGGTCACGCGGCGCGACGAGCGCGCCCATGATCGACATGACGCCGACCATCAGACCGCCGGCGCCCAGGCCCTGCACGGCACGGAAGCCGATCAGCTCGTTCATGTTCTGGGACAGGCCGGACAGCGCCGAGCCCACCAGGAAGATCACGATCGAGGTCAGGAAGGTGCCCTTGCGGCCGTACATGTCGCCGAGCTTGCCCCAGATCGGGGTGGAGGCGGCGGTGGCCAGGGTGTACGCGGTGACGACCCAGGACAGGTGCTCGGCACCGCCGAGGTCGCCGACGATGGTCGGCATCGCGGTGCCGACGATCAGGTTGTCGAGCATGGCCAGCAGCATCGTGACGACCAAGCCGACCATCACGAGGCGGATCTCGCGGGGTGACCGCGGCTGCTCCTCCTCGGCCGCCTTGTCCTCCGGTACCGGGCCGGCGGTCTTGGACTGTGACATGGGGTGGGGTCTCCCGGAGGGGTGTTTCGGACGGGCGGCGGGCCTTGCGACGGGTCACTTACTTGACGCCCGGCTAGTTTATCGATCGTCGGCACGGTAGGTTGTTTCCTAGCCGGTCGTCAAGCCAGTTTTAAGACCGGACGCCTGGGCAGGGAGAATGAGCTCGGGGCGGATACCACCCCGGAGTCCGCAGCAGTAGTCACCGACGCAGTCATGAGGCAGGCCATGGGCACTCCGCACAGCCCCCGCAGCGACACCCGGGCTCGCATCATCGAGGTGTCGTTGGAGCTCTTCTCGGAGCAGGGCTACGAGCAGACCTCGCTGCGCGAGATCGCCGACCGCCTGGGCGTCACCAAGGCCGCGCTGTACTACCACTTCAAGACCAAGGACGACATCGTCCTGGGCATCGTCGAGCGGATGGCCGCGCCGATCGACGAGATCATCGCGTGGGGCCGGGAGCAGACCTGGAGCCCGGAGATGCGTGACGAGCTGATCCGGCGCTACGCGGACGGGATGACCGAGCGGGCCCCGCTGCTGCGCTTCTTCCACGAGAACCAGCCCGCGCTGCGCGACTCCCCGGCCGGGCTGGCCTTCCGGGACCGCGTGATCACCATGGTGCAGCTGGTGCACGGGCCGGAGGCGGGGTTCCAGGACCGCCTGCGGGCCACGATGGCGCTGTTCACCGCCCACTCGGCGTTCTTCCTGCTCAAGCACGACAGCGCGGACTTCGGCCACGCCGAGAACGTGTGGGGCGAGAAGCTGCCGTCCGCCGACCTGGACGAGGCGCTCGAAGCGGCCCGGGAGGTCGCGCTGGAGATCAGCGGGCGGATCGGCCACCACACCCGCGCCACCGGCTGAGCCGCCCAACCCGGTTTGGAGCCGGACCCGACGAGGCGGACTCTAGAACGCCGTGACGCCGTGTTCGGAGAGGTAGGCGATCGGGTTCACCACCGCGCCGTAGCGGTTGCTGGTGCGGATCTCGAAGTGCAGGTGCGGCCCGGTGGAGTTGCCGGTGTTCCCGGACAGCCCGACCCGCTCGCCGGCCGCCACGTGGCCGCCCGGCGAGACCGAGAGTGCGGACAGGTGCGCGTACTGGGCGAAGTGCCCGTCGGCGAGCCGCAGGACGACCTCCTTGCCGTACGCGCCGTCCCAGGCCGCCGACACCACGGTCGCGTCGCCGACCGCCAGAACCGGCGTGCCCGGGGCCACCGCGAAGTCCACCCCGGTGTGGTACCCGGCGGCGTACCCGGAGTCGGCCACCCCGTACGGATTGCTGGTCGGCGCGTCCGGCGCCGGCGCGGACCAGTCCGGCACGGCCGCGGGGGCCGGTGCGGCCCCCGGCTGCGCGGCGGGAGCGTCGGCGGGAGCGGGCTCGGCGACCGGAGGTGCGAGCGGCCGCAGGTTGGGTGCCACCGCCACGAAGGCCTGCGCCGAGGCGGCGTCGTCCGGCAGCTTGTACGGGCTCGGCCCGGCCACCTGCACCAGGCCCGGGCTGGGCACCTCCGCCCGCGGCGCGGTGAAGGCCGAGCTGCCCGGGGTGGTCGGCCGTACGGTCTGCGCCGCGGCGCTGCCGGGTGCGGCCGCCAGCAGCACGCCCGCCAGCAGTGCCACGGCCGCTCCGGCCGAGACCAGCGCGTGGTCGTGCTCGATGCGCTGCCGGCTGCCCGGCAGGGTGGTGTGCCGGGGCGTGGCGAGCAGCCGCAGCGGCGGGACGGCGTGGCTGCGGACGGCCTGGCCGATCCGCGGCTGCCAGACGGCCGCCTGGGCCGTCGCACGGACGGCGAGCCGGCGCAGGGCCGGCCCCACGGGCGGAACGTTGGACATCGCCGGTCGCACCTCACGGTCGTACGGGGGCAGCAGCGTGAAGCGCCCGACCGGGCGCTGCGCTGAGCGGGGGACCACTCAGCTTTAACCGTCACCTAGCGGAGCCTCAAAAACGGCGAGTACTACCCCGTGTAGTCGGCAGCGGCACCCGGATTCAGCCCGAGGGCTTAATGATCATGAGATCGCATCGCCTGCGACCGGCCCGGTCCGCGTGGGTGGCCCGCCCCGCCCGACTACTAGGCCCGGTCGTACCACCTCGGAGCGCTGTGACGAGTGCCACCCGGTGGCGGGGTTTGAACTGCCGCCGGAAAAGCGTCCGGCCCGCCCCCGCGCGATGGCGGGGACGGGCCGGACGGGGAGACTTCAGTGCCGCGCGATCACGGCCTGACCGTCAGGACGATCAGTTGTCGACCGGGCGGACCCGGATCCAGGTCTCCAGGTAGTTCGCGGACTCGTTCTCGACCTCGATGCTGGTGCCGGTCTTCGGCACGTCGACACCGCTATACGGGTTGTCCTTCGACCACCACGACTTCAGGTCGGAGAACTCGTCGACGCCCTTGGACTTCGGGATGACCGTCTCGACGTCGGCCTTGTGCAGGGTCAGCGCCGGGACGCGGCGCGAACCGAAGGTCGAGTCGAAGCCCTGCATGCGCGGACGCATCAGGGTGCCGTCCGTCCACTTCAGCGGAGCCGGGTGCGAGTCGACCGGCAGCACCAGGCCGTGGCCCGGGTGGGCGCTGACGTTGTTGTCGGTCTGCGACTCGTCCCAGTACCAGATCAGCAGACCGGGCTGGTACGAGTAGTGCTCGACCCAACCGGGCTTGGCGGCCGAACCGAAGTTGTACGGGCCGGTCTTCAGCGTCTGGTCGAACGACACGTACTGCTTGTTCTCCGCGATGTAGTACTGCGCGTAGTCCTTGGTGTACGAGCCGCCGAAGCGGGTGAAGCCGGCGGCGGTCCAGCCGTTGTCGCCGTTCTCCACGTCGTCGCTGAACACGGTGGCGCCGTCGGCGGTCACCGCGATGTTGTCCACCGCGAGGCCGCGGAAGTGCAGGCCGCCGTCGGTGGTGTTGTGGTAGCGGAACTGGATCTTCTTGCCGGCGTAAGCGTCCAGGTTGAACGACAGGTCACCCCAGGCCGCGGCCTGGCCGCTGAGGGCCGGGCGGCCGTTCTCCTTGGGGAGCGCGGCGCCGTTCCAGGTGCCGTCCACGACGGTCCAGGTCTTGCCGCCGTCGGTGGAGACCTCGCCGAAGGCGTAGTCGAAGTCCTGCTCCAGCTCGTACCAGGCCTTGGCGTTGATGCTGGCCTTGGCCTTGCCGGTCAGGTCGATCTCGCGGGTCAGCGTGACGTTCAGGTTGTCGGCGCTGCCGCTCCACCACTCGCTGTTGCCCCCGAAGGGCTTGTTGATGTCGGTGGTGATGCTCTTCTTCGGCAGGTCGACGAGGAGCGCCTGCGGCAGGCTGGTGTTGTACTCCACCGGGCCGATGTGGTGGGTCGACTCGGTGCCGGCCTTGGCGCGGTCGACCTTCAGCCAGCCGAGCTGGTACTTGCTCCAGGCGTCGAGGTCGTTCGGCATGTCGCCGATGCTGTCCTTGCCCTCGCCGAGCCAGGAGCCGGAGGACATCAGCGACCAGAAGCCGACCGAGTTGTCGATGCCCTTGCCGGCGGTGTCGTAGAGGTCCGGCAGACCGAGGTCGTGGCCGTACTCGTGGGCGAAGACGCCGAGGCCGCCGTTCTCCGGCTGCATCGTGTAGTCGCCGATCCAGAGGCCGGAGTTGCCGACCTGGACGCCGCCGAGCTTGTTGCCGTCGGGGCCGGCCTGGCCCGTCAGGTTGCCGTAGACGTACGAGCGGTGGGCCCACAGGGCCTTGCTGCCCTGCTTGCCGCCGCCGGCCGACTTGTCCTCACCGGCGTGCACGATCTGGAAGTGGTCGATGTACCCGTCGGGCTGGTTGAAGTTCCCGTCGTGGTGCGAGCCGTAGCGGTCCCACTGGTCGTACTGGGCCAGCGTCGCCTTGATCTGGGCGTCGGTCTGACCCTTCGCCTGCTGGTCCTTGTACCAGATGTCGACGGCGTCGCGGATCAGGTCCTGGGCGCTCGCGCAGACGTTGGAGCCGCAGTAGTCGGAGCCGTACCGGGCCTCGTTCCACGGCACCCGGACCCAGTCCGAGACCACGCCGTCGACCGAGTAGCGGCCCGAGGACTGCTTCTCGTAGAAGGTCTTCAGCGAGGGCTTGTCCTTGGAGAAGTACAGGTCCTGGTAGTGCTGCTGGTTGTAGTCGGCCTGCCAGGCGGTCGAGTTGTTCGTGGCGCGGTCCGGCGCCTCGATCTCGTTGTGCTTGGGGCCGGCCTCGCCGCCGTACTTGACCTTGCCGTCGGCGGTCTTGGTGGTGTTGTCGACCTGGTCGCCGAAGTCGACCAGGATCGTGAAGATCTTGTCCGTGCGCTCACGGGCGAGCTCGACGTACTTGTCCTTGCCGAGCTTCACGCTGGTGCTGCCGTTGTGCTGCTCGACCTGGGCGGTGCCGTTGAGCAGCTGCTCGGTGGCGGCCTTCTTCTCGGCGTCGACCTTGGCGGTCAGCGGGCCCGGGATGTTGTGCTCGGTGTTGACGGACTGGACGGCGTCGGCGGGGTCCCTCGGAACCGGTGCCGAGCCGGCCGCGACGGCGCTGCTCGGGAACAGACCCGCGCCGAGCGTGACTATGACCGCCGCCGCGGTGGTGACCGCTGCGGCTCTCCTGGTGGTCTTCAACGTTGTGACGCCCTCCCCGACCGAGCCGACTCTTGGCCAAGGCCCGGTAAACCAATATGAAAGACAGGTGGACGTCATTTGACCGAAGTGGGGCGGGAAAAGATAGACCTTGACCCTGACATGGCCACGGCGCTATGCTCACCGATTTCCCGTCAGCTGACGCCCGGTCAGGCGAGGTTCGGTCAGGAGAGCCCTGGTCAGGGGAGTGGACGGGCGCCGGAACGCACCGAGCCCCCGGCGCGAACGCCGGGGGCTCGGTGGCTGTGAAGTTGTCTGTTAAATGTTGGCTTACTTCGTCAGGTCCGGACCGGACGAGGCGACCGCGGCCGGGGTGTCCGCGACGGCCGACTTCTCCTCGCCGCGGAAGGTGAACTTGGCTTCCTTGCCCTCGCCCTCCACGTCGACGACCACGATGTGGCCGGCCCGCAGCTCGCCGAAGAGGATCTTCTCGGAGAGGTGGTCCTCGATCTCGCGCTGGATGGTGCGGCGCAGCGGACGGGCACCCAGGATCGGGTCGTAGCCGCGCTTGGCCAGCAGCTTCTTGGCCTCGACGCTGAGCTCCAGGCCCATGTCCTTGTCCTTGAGCCGCTCGTCCACCTTGTCGATCATCAGGTCGACGATCTGGATGATGTCTTCCTCGGACAGCTGGTGGAACACCACGATGTCGTCGACGCGGTTCAGGAACTCGGGGCGGAAGTGCTGCTTGAGCTCCTCGCCGACCTTCGCCTTCATCCGCTCGTACCCGGTCTGGGTGTCACCCGTGGCCGCGAAGCCCAGGTTGAAGCCCTTGGAGATGTCCCGGGTACCGAGGTTGGTCGTCATGATGATGACGGTGTTCTTGAAGTCGACCACGCGGCCCTGGGAGTCGGTCAGGCGACCGTCCTCCAGGATCTGCAGCAGCGAGTTGAAGATGTCCGGGTGGGCCTTCTCGACCTCGTCGAAGAGGACGACCGAGAACGGCTTGCGGCGGACCTTCTCGGTCAGCTGGCCGCCCTCCTCGTAGCCCACGTAGCCGGGCGGGGAGCCGAACAGCCGGGAGACGGTGTGCTTCTCGGAGAACTCGGACATGTCGAGCGCGATCAGCGCGTCCTCGTCGCCGAAGAGGAACTCGGCGAGCGTCTTGGACAGTTCGGTCTTACCGACGCCGGACGGGCCGGCGAAGATGAACGAACCGCCGGGGCGCTTCGGGTCCTTGAGGCCCGCACGGGTGCGCCGGATGGCCTGGGAGAGCGCCTTGATGGCGTCCTTCTGGCCGATGACGCGCTTGTGCAGCTCGTCCTCCATGCGCAGCAGCCGGGAGGTCTCCTCCTCGGTCAGCTTGAAGACCGGGATGCCGGTGGCGGTGGCCAGGACCTCGGCGATGAGCTCCTCGTTGACCTCCGCGACGACATCCATGTCGCCGGCCTTCCACTCCTTCTCGCGCTTGGCCTTGGCCTGCAGGAGCTGCTTCTCGTCGTCGCGCAGGGACGCGGCCTTCTCGAAGTCCTGCGCGTCGATCGCGCTCTCCTTCTCGCGGCGCACGTCGGCGATCTTCTCGTCGAACTCGCGCAGGTCCGGCGGCGCGGTCATCCGGCGGATGCGCATTCGCGAACCGGCCTCGTCGATCAGGTCGATCGCCTTGTCCGGCAGGAAGCGGTCCGAGATGTACCGGTCGGCCAGGGTGGCGGCGGCGACCAGGGCGGCGTCCGTGATGGAGACCCGGTGGTGGGCCTCGTAGCGGTCGCGCAGACCCTTGAGGATCTCGATGGTGTGCGGCAGCGAGGGCTCGGCGACCTGGATCGGCTGGAAGCGGCGCTCCAGCGCGGCGTCCTTCTCCAGGTGCTTGCGGTACTCGTCCAGGGTGGTGGCACCGATGGTCTGCAGCTCGCCACGGGCCAGCATCGGCTTGAGGATGCTGGCGGCGTCGATGGCGCCCTCGGCGGCGCCCGCGCCGACCAGGGTGTGCAGCTCGTCGATGAACAGGATGATGTCGCCGCGGGTGCGGATCTCCTTGAGCACCTTCTTCAGGCGCTCCTCGAAGTCACCGCGGTAGCGCGAGCCGGCCACCAGGGCGCCCAGGTCCAGCGTGTAGAGCTGCTTGTCCTTGAGCGTCTCTGGAACCTCGCCCTTGACGATCGCCTGCGCCAGGCCCTCGACCACGGCGGTCTTGCCGACGCCGGGCTCACCGATCAGGACCGGGTTGTTCTTGGTGCGGCGGGACAGCACCTGCATGACCCGCTCGATCTCCTTCTCGCGCCCGATGACCGGGTCGAGCTTGGCCTCGCGGGCGGCCTGGGTGAGGTTGCGCCCGAACTGGTCCAGGACCAGCGAGGTCGACGGAGTGCCCTCGGCGGGCCCGCCGGCCGTGGCCGACTCCTTGCCGCCGCTGGCCTGGTAGCCGGAGAGCAGCTGGATGACCTGCTGGCGCACCCGGTTGAGGTCGGCACCCAGCTTCACCAGGACCTGGGCGGCGACGCCCTCGCCCTCGCGGATCAGGCCGAGCAGGATGTGCTCGGTGCCGATGTAGTTGTGGCCGAGCTGCAGGGCTTCCCGGAGCGACAGCTCCAGGACCTTCTTCGCCCGGGGGGTGAAGGGAATGTGACCGGACGGGGCCTGCTGGCCCTGGCCGATGATCTCCTCGACCTGCTGGCGCACCGCCTCAAGGGAAATCCCGAGGCTCTCCAGGGCCTTGGCGGCGACGCCCTCGCCCTCGTGGATCAGACCCAGGAGGATGTGCTCGGTGCCGATGTAGTTGTGGTTGAGCATCCGGGCTTCTTCCTGAGCCAGGACGACAACCCGCCGCGCGCGGTCGGTGAACCTCTCGAACATCGTTTATCGCTCCTCAGAGCGGTCGGGCAGTTCGGGGTCCGTCCCCGCCCTGTCCTTCCGCATGCTAGTCCCGCTCAGCGGCGCGGCCCACGGATTCACTCCCCCGGTAGAGGAGCGAGATGCTGCGCGACCAGCCGACACCAATCCCAACCTGATGCTGGGAATCGGTGTTCCCACAGGTGGGCCGGATGCACCGGAATCCGCTACGCCATCGGCGAACAAGAGCCGCCGGGGCGGAGCCGGACCCACTCCGGCCGGTCGTACATGCTGCCCCTGGACAGGTCGAAGAACCCGTCCACCTGCATTCATACCCGGTATCGGGGCGGTTCTCGCGCAGTTTCCGCGGTGGCGGTGTTCGCCTGGCGAGAAGTCGGGCCGCGGTGGCGCTGGTTCGACGGCGGCCGGGGCCGGTTGTACGCCGTCCCGGGGTGTCCGCGTTACCGCTTCGCTCCTACAGCGTTGCACAGCTCGTGATTGTTCCGCCGCCCGAGCCCGCCGCCCCGGCCGCCGGTGCCGACGCGGCTGCCGGTACCGGTGGTGCCCCGGTCGTCCGGGTGCGTGCCGCGGGGCGCGGAGGAGACCCCTCCGCGCCCCGCGCGTGTGTCGTCGGTGCCGTACGCGGTCGCCGGGGCCCCGCATCCGCCCCGGCGGGCCGGTGGCGCCGGAGTCAGGCCGCGTTGGCCTTGTCGTAGGCCTCGCGGACGGTGCTCGGCACCCGGCCGCGGTCGTTGACCTCCATGCCCTGCTCCTTGGCCCACGCGCGGATCTTCGCGGTGTCGGGAGCGCTGCCGGACGGGCGGGCCGCGGTGCCGCGGCCCGGACGCCGGGTGCCGGCGAGCCGGCCGCTCTGCTTGCGGCCCTTCTCCAGGTAGGGCGCCAGCAGACCGCGCAGCTTGTCCGCGTTGGCGCTCTTCAGGTCGATCTCGTAGGCAACGCCGTCGAGCGCGAACGTCACCGTCTCGTCCGCCGAACCGCCATCGAGATCGTCTTCAAGAATGACCTGCACCCTCTGTGCCACGGGCTTCCCTTTCCGCTAAACGACCCATTGCCTAAGGAAAGGAAAGCGCCTTTCTCCGGAAAACACAAACCCTTGACCGGCCCGGAGCCGCTCAGAGGTGCAGCAGCATGCGTGAGTTGCCCAGTGTGTTGGGCTTCACCCGCTCCAGGTCAAGGAACTCGGCGACACCTTCATCGTACGAGCGGAGAAGTTCTTCATAGACATCCGTAGCGATCGCCGCCGGGTCTGTCGTACCATCATCGGTTTCCTGGAGCTCTCCGATCTCGACGAAACCGTGTTTCGCGAAGAACGGAACCTCGAACGTCAAGCAGAAAATCCGACGGACGCCCAGCCAGCGAGCCGTCTGCACCAGCTTCTCCAACAGCAGGTGCCCGATCCCGAAGCCCCGGCAGGACGGATCGACCGCGAGCGTACGGACCTCGGCGAGGTCCTCCCACATCACGTGCAGGGCGCCGCAGGCCACCACCACGCCGTTGTCGTCGCGTTCCGCGACCCAGAACTCCTGGACGGATTCGAACAGTGTGACTGTGGGCTTGTCGAGCAGAATGCCGTCGCGCGAGTAGGCGTCGATGAGCCCGCGTACGGTCCGTACGTCCGTGGTCCGCGCGCGGCGGATGGTGACCTCCATGGCGGGACGTTATCGCGTCGCGCCCGGCGCGGTCCCGCCGGTATCCGCTCCGCCGGTATCCGGGCCGTCCGCGGGGGATTCCGCGGCCGGCGGATCGGACGGGAACAGAGCCGCCACCCGCAACGCGTCCCGCAGTGCCTCGCGTTGCTCCGGCGACATCAGGCCGAAGAAGTGGACCAGTGCCGCCGCGGGATTGTCACTGGTGGCCCAGGCGTCGTTCATCAGGGCCGCCGTGTACGCCTCGCGCGAGGAGACCGGTTCATATCGATAGGCCCGGCCGGCCCGCTCGCGGCGCAACCAGCCCTTTCTGTGCAGCTTGTCCAGGACGGTCATCACCGTGGTGTACGCGATTTCGCGTTCCGACTGCAGGTCCAGGAGAACCTCGCGAACCGTCACCGGTCGGTTCCACCGCCACACCCGGGTCATGATGGCGTTCTCAAGTTCGCCGAGTTGCCGGACCATAGTCCGGCCAGGATAGGGAGTGAATGGGGCAAATCTTGTGAAGTGCGCCAAACCGGCGCGCCGCCACCCCCGGGAATCGGGAATGACGGCGCGCGGTGGTTCGGGCGGCTGACGGCGTCAGTCGATCAGTCCAGGTCTTCCTTGGCCTTCTGGGCCCCGCCCTGGCTGCGGACGATGGCCCGCACCAGGAATCCGAAGCCGATCGCCATGACGAGCGGCGGCACGATCGCGCTGACGTAGTCCATCAGGTCAGTCCTCCTCGGTCTTCTCCGCCGTCGCGGCGGAAGCCTTCGGTTCCGGCTTCACCAGCGGGAAGAGCACGGTCTCCCGGATGTTCTTGCCGGTCAGCAGCATGATCAGGCGGTCCACGCCGAGGCCGAGGCCACCGGTCGGGGGCATCGCGTACTCCAGGGCGCGCAGGAAGTCCTCGTCCAGCTGCATCGCCTCGACGTCGCCGCCGGCCGCCAGCAGGGACTGCGCGGTGAACCGGGCGCGCTGCTCGACCGGGTCGACCAGCTCGGAGTAGGCGGTGCCGATCTCGGTGCCGAAGATCACCAGGTCCCACTTCTCGGCCACGCCGGCGACCGAGCGGTGCTGGCGGGTCAGCGGGGAGACCTCGGTCGGGTAGTCCTTGATGAAGGTCGGCCGGACGGCGTTCTCCTCCAGTAGCCGCTCGACCATCTCCAGCACGATCTGACCGTGGCCCCAGTCCTTCTCGAACGGGATGCCGTGCTCGGTGGCCAGCGCGCGCAGCTCCTCGACGGTGGTCTCCGGGGTGACCTCGACGCCCAGGTGGGCGGAGATGCCCGGGTAGACGCCGACCTCCTCCCACGGGTCGGCCAGGTCGATCTCGTGCTCCACGCCGTGCGCGTCCACGCCCTTGATCACCGTGGTGCCCAGGGCGTCCCGGGCGGCGTTGACGATCGTCTCGCGGATCAGCTCGGCCTGGGTGTTGTAGTCGCCGTAGGCCTCGTACGACTCCAGCGAGGTGAACTCGGGGTTGTGGGTGGCGTCCGCGCCCTCGTTGCGGAAGTTGCGGTTGATCTCGAAGACCTTCTCGGCGCCGCCGACCACCAGCCGCTTGAGGTACAGCTCGGGGGCGATGCGCATGTAGAGGTCGATGTCGTACGCGTTGATGTGCGTCTTGAACGGACGGGCGTTGGCGCCGCCGTGCACCGGCTGCAGCATCGGGGTCTCGACCTCGATGTAGCCGCGGTCCTCGTACGTGCGGCGGATCGAGCGGACGACCTTGCTGCGCAGGTGCAGGATCTCGCGCGCCTCGGGGTTCACGATCAGGTCGAGGTAGCGCTGGCGGACCCGGGCCTCCGGGTCGGTCAGGCCCTTGTGCTTGTCCGGCAGCGGACGCAGGCACTTGGCGGTGAGCTCCCAGCGGTCCACCATCACGGACAGCTCGCCGCGCTTGGAGGTGATCACCTCGCCCTCGACGCCGACCTGGTCGCCGAGGTCGATGTCGGCCTTCCAGGCCGCCAGCCGCTCGGCGCCCAGCTTGTCCAGGGAGAGCATCACCTGGAGGTCGCCGCTGCCGTCGCGCAGGGTGGCGAAGCAGAGCTTGCCGCCGGTGCGGGACAGGATCACCCGGCCGGTGATCCCGGCGCGCTCGCCGGTCGCGGTGTCGGGCTCGAGGTCCGGGTGCTTGGCACGCAGGTCCGCGATGGTGCTGGTACGGGGGAATCCGACCGGGTACGGGTCGACCCCGGCCGCCCGGAGCCGGTCCAGCTTCTCGCGCCGGACGCGCATCTGCTCGGGAAGGTCGTCGGTCGCGGGAACAAGACTCTGATCGCTCACCCCACAAGGGTAGCCAGCCGTACACCGTGCTCCGCGACCGGATGACACCGGAGGGGAGGCCGTCGGGTCGACGGCCTCCCCTCCGGGGACTGGGCGGGGCGGGATCAGCCGGTGCCGGTGCGGAGTTCGATCTCTTCGGGGGACGGGTCGGCCGGCGGGGCGGAGTGGGCCGGGGGCTTGGGGCGGCGGCCGAAGAGTTCGGCCGGGGTGGGCATCCGGTGCGGACGGGGCGGGGTCTGCGCGGCGGCGGGCTGCTCCGGGCGGGAGTCCCGGGAGTCGGTGCTGCTCATCGTGGTCCGTCCTCCTACAGGGGTGGGGTGACTGCTCGGTGGTGCGGCGGGGTTCGGTACGGCCACCAGGTGGCGGGGGTGCCCGGTGGTGAGCGCGAGCCGCTCGCGGACGGCGGCCTCGGCCAGTGCGTGGCAGCGCCCGGCCAGTCGGGAGCGGCGGGCCCGCTCGCCGTGGCCGCAGGGCTGGCGGGACAGCCCGCGCAGCGCGGTGAGGTCCTCGGGGCCGGGCAGGTAGCCGTCGGTCACGGCCTCCTCCAGCCGCTCCAGGTAGCCGGCGGCGCTGCCGGGGAGGGCGGCGCGGTAGCGGCCGAGGTCGGCGAGCAGGAAGGCGCGCAGTCGGCCGCCCTCCTGGACGGCCTCGTCGATCGCCTCGGTCAGGCGCAGGGCGTCCTGGACGTCCTCGGCCCACAGTTCGGCGCCCGGCCCGGCGAACGCCGTCCGGTCGGGCAGCTGGAGGTGGACGGGGACTGCGGGGTGCAGGGCTTGGGCGAGGGCTCGGCGCAGCACGCGGACTTCGTCGGCGCTGAAGGCCATGCCGCCGCGCGATCCGTGTGGCGTAGGCATGGGCTGACACTACGTGACGAATATCCGATTTGTCGGTAACGTCGCGCGGAATTCCGCACGATCGGCCCGGCCGGGCTCAGCTCGTCGGTCGGTTGCGCTCGTACACCAGGCGCAGGCCGATCAGGGTCAGCCAGGGCTCGTGCTCGTCGATGGTGGCGGCCTCGCCGAGGACCAGCGGCGCGAGGCCGCCGGTGGCGATCACCTGGACGTCGTCCGGGTCCTTGGCCAGCTCCCGGGCCATCCGCTCGACCAGGCCGTCGACCTGCCCGGCGAAGCCGTAGAGGATGCCGGACTGCATGCCCTCGACGGTGTTCTTGCCGATCACGTTGCGCGGGCGGGCCAGCTCGATCTTGCGCAGCTGGGCGCCGCGGACGCCGAGCGCCTCGACCGAGATCTCGATGCCGGGGGCGATCGCGCCGCCGACGTAGTCGCCGCGGGCGTTGACGGCGTCGAAGGTGGTCGCGGTGCCGAAGTCGACCACGATGCACGGGCCGCCGTACAGGTGGTTGGCGGCCAGTGCGTTGACGATCCGGTCCGCGCCGACCTCCTTGGGGTTGTCCATCAGGACGTGCACCCCGGTCTTCACGCCGGGCTCCACGATCACCGCGGGGACGTCGCCGTAGTAACGGCGGGTCACCTCGCGGAGCTCGTGGAGCACGGCGGGGACGGAGGAGCAGATCGCCAGGCCCTCCACCGCGGCCTCCCGGACCGCGGTGTGGTTGCCCATCAACCCCTGCAGCAGCACCGCCAGTTCATCGGCCGTGCGGCGCGGATCGGTGGAGATCCGCCAGTGTTCCACCACTTCCTCGCCGTCGAACAGGCCGAGTGTGGTCTGGGTGTTGCCGACGTCGATGGTGAGGAGCACGGGGACGCTTTCTGCGAGTCGGGACGGGGTCGGGGCAGGAACCGCTCTCGACCTGACGGTCAGGCGCGCAGGTCCAGGCCGATGTCCAGGATCGGCGAGGAGTGGGTCAGCGCGCCCACGGCCAGGTAGTCGACACCAGTCTGGGCGACCTCGCGCGCGCTGGCCAGGGTCAGTCCGCCGGAGGCCTCCAGCTTCGCCCGGCCGGCCACCAGCGCGACGGCCTCCTTCAGCTGGTCGACGGTGAAGTTGTCCAGCAGGATGAGGTCCGCCCCGGCGTCCAGCACCGGCGGGATCTGCGCCAGCTCGTCCACCTCGACCTCGACCGGCAGCTCCGGGTACGCGGCCCGGACGGCCCGGAAGGCCTCGGCCACGCCGCCGGCCGCGACCACGTGGTTGTCCTTCACCAGGGCGGCGTCCGAGAGCGCCATCCGGTGGTTGGCGCCGCCGCCGCAGCGGACCGCGAACTTCTGCAGCGCGCGCAGGCCCGGGGTGGTCTTGCGGGTGTCCCGGACGACCGCGCCGGTGCCCTCCAGGGCGTCCGCCCAGGCCCGGGTCGCGGTGGCGATGCCGGACAGGTGGCAGAGCAGGTTGAGCGCGCTGCGCTCGGCGGTCAGCAGGTCGCGGGTGCGGGAGCGCACCGACAGCAGCACCTGGCCGGCCTCCACCCGGTCGCCGTCCTCGACGTGCCGCTCGACCTCGAACTCCTCCTCGCAGACCAGCGAGACGACCGCCTCGGCGACCCGCAGACCGGCGACCACGCCGGCCTGGCGGGCGGTGAAGTCGGCGGTCGCGACGGCCTCGGCGGGCACGGTGGCGACCGAGGTGACGTCCTCGCCGCCGGCCAGGTCCTCGGCCAGCGCCAGGGTGGCGATGTCCTCGACCTCGATCGGGTCCAGCCCGGCCGCCTCCAGCAGCTCGGCGAGCTGCGGGTCCAGGCCGGTCTCGTAGCCCTCGCCGTCCCCGCAGGCGCAGCCGTCGCCGCAGCCGCCCTGGTCGGCCAGCGGGAGTTCCTCGTGCGAGTGGGTCATGGTTCTACTGCTCCTCGGGGGTGCTGACGGGGTCGCCGGAAGCGGCGAGGGTGGTGATCAGGTGGCGCCGCCAGTGGGCGTCGTCGCGCTCGGGGAAGTCCTCGCGCCAGTGGCAGCCGCGGGTCTCCTCGCGCTGCGCGGCGGCCGCGACCAGTGCGGTGGCGACCAGCAGCAGGTTGGCGGCCTCCCAGGTCTCCACCCGGGGATCGGCCGGCTTCTCCTCGGCCACGTGGAAGTGGGCCTGCTCGGCGAGCAGGGCCAGCCCGGCCGCGGTGTCGGCCATCGAGGCGGCGGAGCGCAGGATGCCCGCGCCGCGCGACATCAGCCGCTGGACCTCCGCCCGGGCCTCGGACGGCGGCAGCGGGACGGGCCGCGCGGCGCGCGCGGCGGCGACGTCGACCGCGCGCTCGGGCAGTTCGCCGGCCGCGTGCCGGCCGGCCAGGTCGGCGGCGATCCGCTCGGCGAAGACCAGGCCCTCCAGCAGCGAGTTGGAGGCCAGCCGGTTGGCGCCGTGCACCCCGGTGCAGGCGACCTCGCCGCAGGCGTACAGGCCGGGGACGGTGGTGCGGCCGTGCCGGTCGGTGCGGACGCCGCCGGAGGCGAAGTGCGCGGCCGGGGCGATCGGGATCGGCTCGGTGACCGGGTCGATGCCGTTGGCGCGGCAGAAGGCGAGGATGGTCGGGAAGCGGTGCTCCCACATCTCGGCGCCGAAGTGCCGCCCGTCCAGGAACATGTGCTCGGCGCCCTGCTCCTGCATGCGCCGGGTGATCGCCTTGGCGACGACGTCGCGCGGGGCCAGCTCGGCCAGCTCGTGCTGCCCGACCATGAAGCGGACACCGTCCGCGTCGACCAGGTGGGCGCCCTCGCCGCGGACCGCCTCGGAGACCAGCGGCTGCTGGCCCTCGGCGTCCGGGCCCAGCCAGAGCACGGTGGGGTGGAACTGGACGAACTCCAGGTCGGTGACGGTGGCGCCGGCCCGCAGCGCCAGCGCCACGCCGTCGCCGGTGGAGACCGCCGGGTTGGTGGTGGCGGAGAAGACCTGGCCCATGCCGCCGGTGGCGAGCACCACCGCGCGGGCCCGGACGGCGCCGACGCCGTCGCGCTGGCCCTCGCCCATCACGTGCAGGGTCAGCCCGGCGGCGTGGCCCTCGGCGTCGGTCAGCAGGTCGAGGACGAGCGCGTGCTCGATCAGCTCGATGCCCGGGTCGGTGCGGACGGCGGCGACCAGGGCGCGCGACACCTCGGCGCCGGTCGCGTCCCCGCCCGCGTGGACGATCCGGCGGCGGTGGTGGCCGCCCTCGCGGGTCAGCAGGACCTCGCCGTCCTCGCCCCGGTCGAACAGGGCGCCGGTGGCGATCAGCCGGCGGACGGCGTCCGGGCCCTCGGTGACCAGGGTGCGGACGGCCTCCTCGTCACAGACGCCGGCGCCGGCCACCAGGGTGTCGTCCAAGTGCTGCTGGGGGGTGTCCCCCTCGCCCAGGGCGGCCGCGATGCCGCCCTGGGCCCAGCGGGTCGAGCCCTCGTCCAGCATCGACTTGGTGACCACCATGGCCCGCAGGCCGGCCTTGCGGACGTTGAGGGCGACGGTGAGACCGGCCACCCCGGAGCCGACCACGACCACGTCGGTGGTGGCGGTCCACCCGGGGTTCGGGGCGGTGAGGCGATGGGTAACGGACATGGCTCAGTGGCTCCTTCAGCGCGTGGCGGCGGTGACCGCGCCGTCTTCGCCACGGTACGCCGCGTCCCCGCGGAGCAGTCCGGTGCCCTCCTGGGCCTCGGCCGGGTCCCCGCCGAGGCCGGTGATCCGGTTCCGCTCGTCCACGAAGACGACCTTCGGCTCGTAGCCCTTGGCCTCGGCCGTGTCCATCTGCCCGTAGGCGATGAGTATGACCAGGTCGCCCGGGTGGACCAGGCGGGCGGCGGCGCCGTTGATGCCGATCACGCCGGTGCCGCGCGGGCCGGCGATGGTGTAGGTCTCCAGCCGGGCGCCGTTGTTGATGTCGACGATGTGGACCAGCTCGCCGGGGAGCAGGTCGGCGGCGTCGAGCAGGTCCTCGTCCACCGTGACCGAGCCGACGTAGTGCAGGTCGGCCTGGGTCACGGTGGCCCGGTGGATCTTGGACTTGAGCATGGTGCGGAGCATTGCGGGTCACGCCTCCTGTGAGTGCATGCCTGAAGGGGGGTTCTTGACTGCCGGTGCGCCGGACGAGCCGTCGGTGCTACCGGACGATCATGCGGACGTTGTCGATCAGGCGGGTCGAGCCCACCTTCGCGGCGACGGCCAGCACCGCCTCGCCCTGGAAGTCGTCCGCCGCCTCGGTGAAGGCGTGCGGGTCGATCAGGGCGAGGTAGTCGAGGGTGACGCCCTCGGCGCCGTCCAGGACGGCGGAGGCGGCCTCGCGCACGGCCTTCGGGCCCTGCGCGGCGACGTCCC
Organism: Kitasatospora sp. NPDC127060; assembly: GCF_042724935.1. NCBI lineage: Bacteria > Bacillati > Actinomycetota > Actinomycetes > Kitasatosporales > Streptomycetaceae > Kitasatospora > Kitasatospora sp. NPDC127060. The sequence continues at coordinate 41,605 of NZ_JBHXEG010000039.1, read as the reverse complement.
GGCCGGCGAACAGCGCCTTGGACAGGGTGAGCGCCTGGCCGCGCTCCTCCTCGGAGAGGTAGCGGTTGCGCGAGGACAGCGCCAGGCCGTCCTCCTCGCGGGCGGTCGGCACGCCGACGATCTCGACGTCGAAGTCCAGGTCGGCGACCATCCGCTGGATCAGGGCCAGCTGCTGGGCGTCCTTCTCGCCGAAGAACGCGAAGTCCGGGTCGGTGATGTGCAGCAGCTTGGCGACGACGGTCAGCACGCCGTCGAAGTGACCGGGGCGGGTGGCGCCCTCGAAGCGCTCGCCCATCGGGCCGGCCGCCAGGCGCACCTGGGGCTCGCCGTTCGGGTAGACCTCGTCGACGGACGGCGCGAAGACCACGTCCGCGCCGTTCTCCTCGGCCAGCTTCACATCGGCGTCCAGGGTGCGCGGGTAGCGCTCCAGGTCCTCGGACGGGCCGAACTGCAGCGGGTTGACGAAGACCGTCACCGCGACTCGGCCCTCCCGGCCGACCTGCTTGCGGGCGGCCCGGATCAGCGCGGCGTGGCCCTCGTGCAGGGCGCCCATGGTCATCACCACGGCGTTGTCCACCGGCTGCTCGTCCGGCCAGAACGCGGCCTCGAAGTCGTCCACGGTGTGGGTGACCACGGCCCGGTGGACCTTCGGCGCCCGCTGGGCCTTGCTCGGCTGCTTACCGCGTGCCATCTAGCGCTTCTCCTCGTTCAGTACGTCCAGCAGCGCCGCCGCCGACGCGTCGTCGATCGTCCCGTTGGCGAGCGCCCGCTGGGCGGTGGCACGGGCCATCGCGCGGTAGGCCGCCGGGATGTCCGGGGACACCGTACTGAGCTGCGCCAGGTGGCGCCGCACGGTGCCCGCGTCGCCCCGGGCGACCGGGCCGGTGAGGGCCGCGTCGCCGGAGCGCAGGCTGTTGTCCAGGGCGGCGCCGAGCAGCGGGCCGAGCAGTCGGCCGGGCTCGGCGACGCCGGCCGTGCGCAGCAGGTCCATCGCCTGGGCGACCAGGGTGACCAGGTGGTTCGCGCCGTGGGCGAGGGCGGTGTGGTAGAGCGGGCGGACCTCCTCGGGGACCCACTCGGGCTCGCCGCCCATCTCCACCACCAGGGCCTCGGCGACCGGCCGCAGCTCCTCGGGGGCGGTCACCCCGAACGGGCAGCCGGCCAGCCGGGCGAGGTCGACGGAGGTGCCGGTGAAGGTCATCGCCGGGTGCAGGGCCAGCGGCAGCGCCCCGGCCCGGGTGGCGGGCTCCAGGATGCCGACGCCGTGCGCGCCGGAGGTGTGCACCAGCAGCTGGCCGGGGCGGACCGCGCCGGTGGCGGCCAGCCCGGTGACCAGGTCGGCCAGCGCGTCGTCCGGGACGGTCAGCAGGACCAGGTCGGCGGCGGCCATGACCTGCGGCGGGGTGACGATCCGCACGCCCGGCAGCAGCGCCTCGGCGCGCCGGCGGGAGGTGCCGGAGACCCCGGAGGCGGCGACCACGGTGTGCCCGGCCAGCTGCAGGGCGGCGCCCAGCGCGGGGCCGACCCGGCCGGTGCCGACCACGCCGACGGCCAGCCGGGCCGGGCGGTTGCCGGGGTCGCGGGGATCTCCGAAGGCCGGGTCGCCGAGGCCGTCGGCGAGCGGGGCGAACTCACCGGAGTCGGCGAAGTCGGACGAGTCCATGTCCACCCTTGTCCTGAATGACCGTTCCGGTCCATCTGCGGGTACCGGACGTACCGCCCCAGTGTACGGGCGGCCCCAGTCGGAGGCCCGGCCCGGATCAGTCCGAGGCCCCGGCCCGGATCAGCCCCGCCTCGTACGCCAGCACCACCGCCTGGACCCGGTCGCGCAGCCCCAGCTTGGCCAGGATCCGGCCGACGTGGGTCTTCACGGTGGCTTCGGAGAGCACCAGCCGGGCCGCGATCTCGCCGTTCGACAGGCCCTGGGCGACCAGCAGGAACACCTCCCGCTCGCGCTCGGTCAGCGGGCCCAGGACGTCCGAGCCGGGGGCGCTCTGCGGGGTGGGCAGCACCTCGGCGAAGCGGTCGATCATCCGGCGGGTGGTGGTCGGGGCGACCACGGCGTCGCCGCCGTGCACCGCGCGGATCGCGGCCACCAGCTCGGTCGGCGGGACGTCCTTGAGCAGGAAGCCGCTGGCCCCGGCCTTGAGCGCGGCGAAGGCGTACTCGTCCAGGTCGAAGGTGGTGAGGATGAGCACGTGCGGGGCGTCCGGCAGCGGGCTGCCGTCCTCGGCGAGGCAGATCCGGCGGGTGGCCTGGACGCCGTCCAGGCGGGGCATCCGGACGTCCATCAGGATCACGTCCACCTTCGTGTGCCGCAGCAGCTCCACGGCCTGGGCGCCGTCGCCCGCCTCGGCGGCGATCTCGATGTCGCCCTGCGACTGGAGGATCATCCGGAAGCCGGTGCGCAGCAGCTCCTGGTCGTCGACGAGCATCACGCGGATGGTCAAGGTGGCTCCTAACAGGGGGCGGGGGGTTAGTGCGCCGTCTTGAGCGGGAGGACGGCGCGGATCCGGAAGCCGCCGCCGGGGCGGGGGCCCACGTCGAGGCTCCCGCTGACCATGCCGACCCGCTCGCGCATGCCGATCAGGCCGTGGCCCAGGCCGTCGGTGCCGCCGGCGGCCAGCTGTTCGTCGGTGCTGCCGCGGCCGTCGTCCTCGACCAGGACGGCCAGCTCGCGGTCGCCGAAGTCGACCGCGACCCGGGCGTGGACGTCGGGGCCGCCGTGCTTGCGGACGTTGGTCAGCGCCTCCTGGACGATCCGGTAGACCGTCAGCTCGACGCCGCGCGGCAGTTCGCGCGGGTGCCCGGAGGTCGCGTAGTCCACCTGCAGCCCGGCGGTGCGGACCTGCTCAAGGAGGTCCGGCAGCTCCTCGACGCCCGGCTGCGGGACGTACTCCTCGGCGGTGTCCGCGGTGCGCAGCACGCCCAGCAGGCGGCGCATCTCGACCAGGGCCTGCCGTCCGGTGGAGGCGATGGTGCCGAGCGCCTCCTTCGCCTGCTGCGGGGAGTTGTCGAGCACGTAGGCGGCGCCGTCGGCCTGGACGATCATCACCGAGACGTTGTGGGCGACCACGTCGTGCAGCTCGCGGGCGATCCGGGCCCGCTCGGCGGCGACCGCCACCTTGGACTGGGCGTCCCGCTCGCGCTCCAGTCGGGCCGCGCGGTCCTCCAGCTCGGTCAGGTAGGCGCGGCGCACCCTGGTCAGCCGGCCCCAGGCCCAGCAGAGGATGAACGGGGTGCTCATCAGCAGGGCGTACAGCACCGACTCGCCGAGGCCGAACGACCGGGAGACGTAGTGCCCGCCGCCGGTGGAGACCGTCTTGGTCGGGTGCAGCCGCCAGAACTCCAGCGGCCCGGCGGCCAGGCCGGCCACCAGGGCGAGCCGGGAGGTCCACTTCTGGCCGAAGGCGGCGCCGGTGTAGGCGAACACCAGGTAGGCGATGGCGGAGCCGCCCGGTGTGACGTCGGCGGCCACCTGGCCGAGGCCGATGCCGGTGGCCGCGGCCACGGTGACGTCGGGGAAGCGCCGGCGGAAGACCATCAGCAGCGGCAGCAGCACCGCGATCAGGATCTCGGAGTCGAGGCCCCAGCCGTCGTCGGGGAAGTCGCCGTTCGGCAGCAGGCCGAGGAGGAGCACGATCGACGCCCAGACGGCGTCGACCACCATGGGGTGACGGCGGAGCCAGGCGTTGAGTCGATGCACGTGTCCAGCCTAGGCAGTCGCGCGAGGTGCCCAGGTCCGCCGGTAGGGCGATCCGCCCTACTCCGTAGGTCGGAGACGTCGTGGCTCCGGTTGGGAGGGGTCGCCCGGTGCCGGGTAGCGTCCCGCCCCATGACGTGGATGCGGTGGGCGCCCGCCATGGAACGGGCCCTGTACGACCGGGACGGTGGCTTCTACCGCAGGCCGGAGGGCCCGGCCGGGCACTTCCGCACCTCGGTGCACGCCTCGCCCCGGTTCGCCCGTGCGGTGGCACGGCTGCTGCTGGAGGTTGACGCGGCCCTCGGTCGTCCGGAGGAGCTGGCCCTGGTCGACGTCGGGGCCGGGCGGGGGGAACTGCTGACCGGGGTGCTGGCCGAACTGCCCGGCGAGGTGCTCGCCCGGCTGCGCCCGTACGGCGTGGAGCTGGCGGCGCGGCCCGACGGACTTCCGTCCACAGCCCTGTGGACGGCGGAGCCGCCGCGCGGGGTGACCGGGCTGCTGTTCGCCAACGAGTGGCTGGACAACGTGCCGCTGGACGTCGGCGAGGTGGACGACGACGGGGTGCTGCGCTATCGGGAGGTGGACACCGCGACCGGTGCGGAGCGCCTCGGCGAGCCCGTCTCGGCGGCGGACGCGGCCTGGGCCGAACGCTGGTGGCCGGTCGCCGAGCCCGGCGAGGTGGTGGAGTTCGGCGCCCCCCGGGACGCGGCCTGGGCCCGGGCCGTGGCCGGGCTGGACCGCGGACTGGCCGTCGCCGTCGACTACGGGCACACCGCGGGGCGGCGGCCGCCGTTCGGCACCTTCACCGGGTTCCGGGACGGCCGGGAGGTCGCCCCGGTGCCGGACGGCTCCTGCGACGTGACCGCGCACGTCGCGCTGGACGCCGTCGCCGTCCCCGGCCTCCACAGCCTGTGGACAACCCAGCGCGAGGCCCTGCGCGCGCTCGGGGTCGGCGGCGGACGCCCGCCGCTGGCGCTCGCCTCCACCGACCCGGCGGCCTACCTGCGGGCGCTGAGCGGGGCGGGGGAGGCGGCCGAACTCACCGACCCGAACGGGCTGGGGGCCTTCGGGTGGGTCCTGCAGGCCGTCCGCATGCCGCCCCTTGACATCTTCGAGAGGGCAGTAGGCCCGGCGGCCCTGCCGGGATGGCAGACTCTGGGGTCATGAGGGAGACCACGGTCGGCATCGGGGCGGGAGCCGAGAACTTCACCGGCGAGGCGGGCACCACCGACATGGTGCTCAACATCGGCCCGCAGCACCCGGCCACCCACGGCGTGCTGCGGCTGCGGCTGCTGCTCGACGGCGAGCGGATCGTCACCGCGGAGCCGGTGATCGGCTACATGCACCGCGGCGCGGAGAAGCTCTTCGAGGCCCGTGACTACCGGCAGATCATCATGCTGGCCAACCGGCACGACTGGCTCTCCGCCTTCTCCAACGAACTCGGCGTCGTGCTCGGCGTCGAGCGGATGCTCGGCATGGAGGTCCCCGAGCGGGCGGTGTGGGTGCGCACCCTGCTCGCCGAACTCAACCGGGTGCTCAACCACCTGATGTTCCTCGGCTCCTACCCGCTGGAACTCGGCGGGATCACCCCGATCTTCCACGCCTTCACCGGCCGCGAGGACCTCCAGCACGTGCTGGAGGAGGCCTCCGGCGGCCGGATGCACTACATGTTCAACCGGGTCGGCGGCCTCAAGGAGGACCTCCCGGCCGGCTGGCTCGGCCGGGTCCGCACCGCCGTCGCCACCGTCCGCTCGCAGCTGCCGGTCTTCGAGGACCTCGTCCTCGGCAACGAGATCTTCCGCGCCCGCACCGCCGGCGTCGGCATCCTCACCAGGGCCCAGGCCGAGGCCTACGGGGTCAGCGGCCCGATCGCCCGGGCCAGCGGACTCGACCTCGACCTGCGCCGCGACGAGCCCTACCTCGCGTACGGCTCCGAGGAACTGCGGCAGGTGCTCACCGTCGTCACCCGCGAGGAGGGCGACTGCCTGGCCCGCTTCGAGTGCCTGCTGGAGCAGACCCTCAACTCGCTGGACCTCGCCGACGCCTGCCTCGACAAGCTCGCCACCCTGCCGCCCGGACCGGTCAACCAGCGGCTGCCCAAGGTGCTCAAGGCGCCCGAGGGCAGCACCTACGCGTGGACCGAGAACCCGCTCGGGATCAACGGCTACTACCTGGTCTCGCGCGGTGACAAGACGCCGTGGCGGCTCAAGCTGCGCTCGGCGTCCTTCAACAACATCCAGGCGCTCACCGAGCTGCTGCCGGGGACGCTGGTGGCGGACATGGTGGCGATCCTGGGGTCGATGTTCTTCGTGGTCGGCGACATCGACAAGTAGGCCGGTGCCGGTGAGTGGGCCGGCACACCGGCGGGTCGGCCGTCAGGCCTTCTTGGTCTTCTTCCGGGCCGGGTCCGCAGGGTGCGGGGCCACCTTGCGGTCGCCCTTGGTGGCGATCCGCTCCTCGCACAGCCCGGCCAGCACCTCGTACGCCGCCTTGCCCATCAGCTCGGTGAGCTCCGGGCGGTAGCTGACGTACACCGGCACCGCGCCCTGGTGCGCGGCCGGGGCCCCGGTGCACCACCAGTGCAGGTCGTGGCCGCCCGGGCCCCAGCCGCGGCGGTCGTACTCGCCGATCGAGACCTGGAGGTAGCGGGTGTCGTCGGGGCGGTCGATCCAGTCGTAGGTGCGGCGGACCGGCAGCTGCCAGCAGACGTCCGGCTTGGTCTCCAGCGGCTCGCGGCCCTCCTTGAGGGCGAGCGCGTGCAGGGCGCAGCCGGCGCCGCCCGCGAAGCCGGGGCTGTTCACGAAGATGCAGGCGCCGTTGACCCGGCGGGTCTGGCGGTCGCCGTCCTCGTCCAGCATGGTGACGCCGCCGTCCGACCGGAGCCGGCCCTTGGCGTCGGTGCCCTCGGCGAAGTTCTCCCACAGCTCGGGCGTCAGCCGGGCCGCGTGCCCCATGACGCGCTTCTCGTCGTCCTCGTCCGAGTAGTGGGCGCCCAGCGTGCAGCAGCCGTCGGACTCGCCGCGGCCCTCGCGGATGCCGTGGCAGCCCTGGCCGAAGACGCAGGACCAGCGGGAGGTCAGCCAGGTGAGGTCACAGCGGAAGACCTGCTCCTCGTCGGCGGGGTCGGCGAACTCGACCCAGGCGCGCGGGAAGTCGAGCGGGACCTCGTCGCGCGGGATCTCGCGGCGCAGGGTCGGCATCGCGAGGTCGACGGGGGCGGGGGAGGCCTTCGGCTTCGCCTTGGCCTTCTTCTGGGACGTTTCTGCTGGTGCCACCCGGCAAGGGTAGAGCTTTCCGGGGGCGTACGGGCCCGTGGTCGCGCCCGGGTCGCGGCCGGGTCGCGGCCCGGGGTCTCCGCCGGGTCGCGGTGAAGGCGGGGTGAAGAGGTCCGGCCCCGGCCGCGGGCGTGCCTAGGATGGCGGCCGGTCCGCTACGGGGAGGTACGGGGATGGCAGGCGGCAGCACCGGGAAGACCGACGGCGACGGCGGCTCCTTCGCCCTCAAGCCATGGGAACTGCACGGCGAGGGGCGGGAGTTCGAGAAGCTCGGGCGCGAACTGGGCAAGGCCGTGGGCACCCTGGAAAAGGACCTCGCCGCGCTCGGCACGCCCTGGGGCGCCGACCAGCCCGGCAGCGCGTTCGCCGCCGTGTACGGCCCGGCGCGCGGCGAACTCCTCGGCGGGCTGACGGCGTTGGCCGACCAGGTGGGAGGCGTCGGCGCCGGACTGCACACGATGGCCGAGCGGACCACCGACACCGACACCTCGACCGCGGACGGCTTCGGGGGCACCCCCGGCTCGTCCGGCCCGTCGGGCCAGACCGGTCAGGTCGCCCGACCGGCCGTCTACTCGGGAGCGGCCGTGCATCCGGGATCGGCCGTATACGCGGAGCCGGCCGTGAATACGGAGCCCGGGGCAACCCCGGGGGCGGCACCGGCCGTCCCCCAGGACATGTCGGTCTGAACGGCCCGGCTCGAAGGGGGAGAGACGCGTGTCCCGGAAACTGCCCGAGGAACTGGTCCCGCTGCTGGCCAGGACCGGCCACCCGTGGCCGCAGGCCGACGAGGAGGCCCTGCGCAAGGCGGCCGCGCACTGGCGGGAGTTCGCCGCCGAGGCCGACCGGATCACCCGCCGCGGCGGCGAGTCCGCCCAGCGGGTCGCCGCCGACAACACCGGTCACGCGGTCGACGCCTTCACCGCCTACTGGCGGACGTACAGCGACGGCGGCAAGGGCCGGCTGGCGGACGCCCACACCGCCGTCGGGCTGGTCGCCACCGCGTTCGACGCCGCCGCCCAGGCCGTCGACGGCGGCAAGGCCGAGATCATCGCCACCCTGCAGAACCTGGCCGCCGAGCTCCAGCAGGCCCGGGAGCAGGCCGCCAAGGTCCAGCAGACCGCCGCCGTGGTCGCCCGGAACGCCGGACGGACCGGGCAGACCGGGGTGTTCGGCGGACTGGAGAAGTCCGTCGCCGGCCTCGCGGACGACGTGAAGAACGCCGCCGCCGGTCAGGTCGCCGCGGGCGTCGAGGCCGTCGCGGTGGAGACCGCCGCCCTGAAGATCGCCGGGCTGCTCACCGAACTCGGCCGCGCCATGAAGGACGCCCTGGCCACCGCGCTCAAGGACCCCGCCGCCGTCGCCCTGCTGCGGCTCGGCACCGCCGCCGCACCGGGCGTCACCACCGCCTCCTACCGCACCGGGGGCGGCTTCGACCCGCTCGCCGCCGGACTGCCCGCCGCCCTCGGCGAGCCCGGCGTGCTCGGGAAGGACGGCACCGGCCTGATCGTGCTCTCCGGCCGGGACGGCAAGCCCCTGGTCGGCGTGCCCGGCCTGAGCGTCAAGCTCGACGGGCACGGGCAGCCCGTCCTCGGCCCGGACGGCAAGCCGGTCATCCTGCGCTCCGACGGCACCCCGGTCGCCGACGCCGCCGGGCTGCTGGTGACGACCGGGCCGGACGGCAAGCCGGTGGTCGGGGTGGCCGACCTGGCCGTCCGGCTGGACGAGCACGGGCAGCCGGTGCTCACCGACCAGGCCGGCCGGGAGCTGCCCGGGCTGCCGCTCGCCGATCTGACCGACCCCCGCGACCCGCGCCATCCCCACAACCCCACGGCCCCGGGCGTGCTGCCGGTAGAGGACCCGGCGGACGCGTCGGCCGTCCCGTCCGTGCTCTCCGGGGTCGATTCCGCCGCAGCTCCGGCCGTCGCGCCGGTGGCCGCTCCGATCGCGGCTCCGGTGGTCGACAGCACCCAGGCCGCGGCGTCGGCGAGTCCCTCGTACCCCGGCTCGCACCGGGCCGTGGCCGCCGCCGACTGGTCGCCGCCCGCCCGGGACGACGGGCCGTCGGTCCGCGCGGCCGCCGGGCCCGGCCACCAGGGCGGCGGCCCGGTCGCGGCGAGCTGGTCGGACGGGGACTACCCGCTCCAGGCACCCACCCACAGCGGCGGGGGCGGCTATCCGCCGGTGACCGTACGGACCGACTCGGTCGGTGCGCCGCCCGCGCCCGCCGCTCCGCTCTCCACCCCGCTCTCCACCCCGCTCTCCACCCCGCTCTCCACCGGCGGCCCGGTCTACCACCCGGCGCCGGACGCGCCCCCGGTGGTCCGGCCGGTCGGAGTCGTCGGGGTGCCCGCCCAGTTCGGCACGCCGGTGTACTCCGGCGGCTACCCGGTGACCGGCCCGATCGGCACCGTCGGGCCCGGCCCGCTCGCGGTCGGCGGCGGGTTCCCCGCGCACCAGGCGGCGCCCTTCGGCAGCGGTATCGGTACGGGCCTGCCCGGCGGTGCGGTGGGCGGTGCACCCGTGACCGGCGGACCGGCGGCGGGTGCTCCGGTGGTCGGTGCTCCGGCGGCCGGTGCCCCGGTGGTCGGCGGGCCCCGCGGCCCGGTCGGCGCCGCGCCCCACCCGGGCACCGCCCCCGGCCCGGTCGGCACGCCGCCGGCCCCGGCCGAGCCGCCGATCGTCGGCACCACCCCGGTCATCGGCCGGCCCGAACCCCAGCACACCGACGGCCGCCGCCGGGACACCGCCGCCGCCCTCGCCGACCCGACCCTCGTCTGGGGCGCCGTCCCGGTCGCCACCGCCCACGCGATGGCCCTCCAACTCGCCCTGCGCGCCCGCCGCGGCCCGCTCGCCGACGACCCGCAGACCCGGCCGCGCACCATCGCCGACAGCCGCCCGTACGGACCGCCCGGCGGGCTCGGCCCCGTCGACCCCGTACACCAGGCCGAACTCGAACGCCGGGTGCCCTGCGACGAGGACGGCCTGCCCGTCCGCCACCCCGATCCGGCCGGCGGCTGGACCGAAGCCGTCAACGCCGGCGGTCCCCGCGACCCCGGCCGGGCCAACAACAGCCTGGAGATCGCCCTCTCCGCCGTCGACACCTACACCGGCCGCCCCACCTGCGCGGCCCCGCGCATCCCCACCGAGGGCGACGCCGGCGAACGCGGCGGCCGCGACCGCGCCGAACGCGAACTCGGCGCCCCCTTCCGCGACCTCGGCGACGGCGGCCAGGCCTTCACCCGCCTCACCGCTGAACTCCGCCGGGCCGGCCACGGCGCCCAGGCCGTCCTGCTCACCCTCGACGCCTACGGCCGCCCGCACGCCTGGAACGCCGTCAACCACCGGGACGCCGTCACCTACCTCGACCACCAACTCGCCCGTCGCGGCCCCATCCCGCTCCACCCGGCCACCCAGGGCCTCTGGGCCATCGCCCTCACCCCGGACGGCCGGCCCCTGGACCTGGCGGCGGCGTGAGCGCGACGGACCGACCGTGCCGAAGTGCCTCGATCAGTCCGCTCGAAGGATGCGAGAGACGTGGATACGCGGCGGATCCTGCACTTCATTCACTGCCGGGTCGACGAGGAACGCGACGACGGCGGAGAACATGTCGGGCGACGTGCACGGCCGCCAGCCCGTTGCCCGCACCCAGGACGCCGTCGCCGCCGCCTCCGGAAGTTCTCGTCGGGCGGGACCGATACCAGTGTCCTCCCTCGGTGGTCTCCCTTGGTACCTCAGCGGGGCTGGATGATGAAGCGGGCCGGATCGATGACGGGGGTGGGCGGATGATCTCGCGGGCGCAGGCGGTGGAGGCGGGGCACCGGTGGATCAACGGGGACCTGCCGCAGGGGGCCGGGGCCGTGCGGCGGGTGTGTGCGCACGAGTTCGAGCTGGGGTGGGTGGTGTGGGCGGAGCCGCCGAGGCCGGAGGTGGATCCGCGGACGGGGGAGCGGCGGGCGCCCGCGGAGGTGGGGGCCGCGTGCGCGGTGGTGGACCGGGAGAGCGGGCGGTTCACGGTGTGGCCGTCCGTCCCGGTGGACGAAGTGGTCGGTCTCTACCGGGACTTCGTCGGTGCGGGCGGCTACGACCCGACCAGGCCGCCGGCCACCGGCCGGGGCGCCCGGGCCGAACTGACCTACCGGGACGGCGCCGACGGCACCCGCTCGCTGGCCCTGCGCTCGGCCGCCGGCCTGCCGCACCCGGCGCTGCGCGGCTGGTGGTGGCTGCGGGAGCAGGGCGTCGCGGCCGAGGACGTGCTCGCGGTGCGGACCGACCTGCGGATGGCCGCGCTGCCCGGCGGCTACTGGTCGTACGCGCTGGTGGCCGAACTGCCGCACGCCCGGCTGGAGTCGGACCTGCCGTACGGGCCCCGCTTCGACCACCGGGCCGCCGCCGTGCGGGAGTTGCCCGCCGAGCCGGACGGCCCGGGCCGCAACCGGGTGCCCTTCCCGCGGGCCGTGCCGCCGCTGCCGGAGGAGCCGGACGCCGCCCTGGCGGAGCGGCTGGCCGGGCGCTTCGGCCCGGCGGGCGTGCAGCGCTTCGAGCCGGCCGACGTGGTGCGCGCGGAGCTGCCCGGGGACGCGGCCGCGCTGCTGCTGACGGTGGGCGTGCCGAAGGCGGTGGACGGATTCTTCGCGCTCCACCACCCGGGCGTCGAGGCGATCGCGGACGGCTCCCGGCCGGGCACCGTGCTGCCGCCGCTCGCCCCGCACCTCACGGCGCTCGGCCGGGGCGCCAGGGCGGCCGAACGGGAGCGCTCGGCGCTCGCCGGCCAGTCGGTGCTGGGAACGGACGGCTGGGCGCTGATCACCCTGGACTCCCGCCAGGGCACCGTCCGGGCCGTCGACCCCGACCACGCGACCGCCCGTCACTGCAACGCCGACCTGCGCGCCTTCCTCCGCTGCCTGGAGCTGTTCGCCGGCTGGTGGCCCGCCCTGCACGGACTCGACCCGGCCGCGGCGGGCACCGCGGTGGACGCGCTGCAGCGGGGGCTGGCCCGGCTGGACGGTACGGTCTACGGCGATCCGGAGAACTGGTGGGCCGTCATCGTGGAACAGTTGTGGGACGGCCTGCTCTGACCCGACCTCGGCCGGTGCGCCCGGCCACCGGCCACCGGCGACCGGCCACCGGCGACCGGCCAACGACCGCCCGGAGCGAGCCGGAGAGAGCAGCGCCGAGTCGGACCGAGCCGGAGAGAGCAGCGCCGAGCAGAGCCGAGCCGGACCGAGCAGGTCCGAACCGTCGTCACCGAGACCGCAGCTGGAGCACCGAGCCGTGACCGCCCCGCCCCGCGCCGCCCAGACGGCCGTCCTCGCCGCGCTCGCGGTCCTGGCCGCCGGGTGCGCCTCCGGCGGCCCCGCGCTGCAGGCCCGTTCCGCCGCCGCGCCGCCGGTGTGCGGCTCCCCGGTGGTGATCGGCCACCGCGGGGCGCCGTTCAACGCGCCGGAGAACACCATGGCCTCCTTCGAGACGGCCCTCGACCAGGGCGCCGACTGGCTGGAGACGGACGTCCAGACCACCCGGGACGGCGTCCCGGTGCTGATGCACGACCCGACGGTGGACCGCACCACCGACGGCAAGGGCGCCGTCGCCGACCTGACCGCCGCCCAGGTCGCCGCCCTGCGGGTGACCGTCGGCCCCGGGGCCGACCAACCCGTCCCGACCCTGGAGCAGCTGCTCGGGCGCCTCTCCGGCAGCGGCACCACGCTGCTGATGGAGATCAAGTGGCAGCGCCCCGAGGACGTCGCCCGGATCGCCCGGATCGCCGCCGACAGCCGGGCGCACGTCATCCTCTACTCCTTCTCGGCCGACCACCTGCGCCAGGCCCACTCCGTGGCGCCCGAGCTGCCGGTGGTGCTGATCCAGAGCGGCGGGATCGCCGAGGACCCGAAGGACCTCGAGCTGGACGGGATCGCCCTGGACGCCGGCCTGGCCACCGCCGCCCGGATCGCCGCCGAGCGCAAGGCCGGGCGCGAGGTCTACGTCTGGACGCTGGACGACGCGGACGCCTGGCAGCTGATGACCGCCCGGGACGCCGACGGTCTGATCACCGACACCCCGGGCCCGGCCCGCCGCTGGGTGGACGCCAACTGCCGCACCGAGCGCCGGGCCGGGCCGCGCGGCCACTGAGCGGTCGCCACCGGGCAGCCCCCACCGGACGGCCCCGCCGGACGACCCCCACCGATCGCACCCGGAACGGTCGCGAACGACCGGGACCAGCACTCATGCCGTCACACCCGATCACCTCCCCAGCCGAATCGCGTAGCGTGGAGAGTTATGCGACTCGGTGTGCTCGACGTAGGTTCCAACACGGTCCACTTCCTCGTGGTGGACGCCCATCCGGGTGCCGCTCCGCTGGCCGCGTACTCGCACAAGGCCGAGCTGCGCCTGGCCGAGCTGCTGGACGAGTCCGGCGCGATAAGCGAGGCCGGCGTCCAGCGGCTGATCGGGCACATCGCCTCCTCGCTGCGGGTCGCCGAGGACAAGGGGGTGGTCGACATCCTGCCGTTCGCCACCTCCGCCGTCCGCGAGGCCGCCAACGGCGAGCAGGTGCTGCGCCGGGTCGCAGCCGAGACCGGGATCGATCTGCGGGTGCTCTCCGGGCAGGACGAGGCGCGGCTCACCTTCCTGGCGGTCCGCCGCTGGTTCGGCTGGTCCTCCGGCCGACTGCTCAACCTGGACATCGGCGGCGGCTCGCTGGAGATCGCCTGCGGCCTGGACGAACAGCCGGACGTCGCCTGCTCGCTGCCGCTGGGCGCCGGTCGGCTGACCGCCCGCTGGCTGCCCGGGGACGTCGCCGACCCGGACCGGCTGCGCGAGCTCAGACGGCACATCCGGGCCGAGATCGCCCACGTGGTCGGCGAGGTCTCCCGGCTCGGGCCGCCGCGGCACGCCGTCGCCACCTCCAAGACCTTCAAGCAGCTCGCCCGGATGACCGGCGCCGCCCCCGCCGACGCGGGCCCGTACGCCGACCGCCGGCTCACCCGCAGCGGGCTCTCCGCCTGGCTGCCGCGGCTGTCCACGATGACCGTCGCCGAGCGCGCGCAGATCCCCGGAGTCTCCGAGGGACGGGCCAAGCAGCTGCTGGCCGGGGCGCTGGTCGCCGACGCCGCGATGGACCTGTTCGGCCTGGAGGAGCTGGACGTCTGCCCGTGGGCGCTGCGCGAGGGCATCATCCTGCGCGAGCTGGACGCCATGGACAGCCCCGCCGACCACCGCCGGCCCGCGCTCACCCCGTAGGGCGGCGGGAGCGTGCCGGTGGTCACTCCGCCGGGCATCCGACCCCGTTCGCCGCGTGCTCCGCTTACGCTGTCTCCCGTGGTGCAACCAGCGGGCGAGGACGGAACGCAGGAGGGCCGCGCTCCCGGAGACGGGCAGCCGCGGCCGGAGAGCCCGCGCCGCCGGCTGGGCAAGACGGGCCTGAGCAAGACGGGCCTGAGCAAGACGGGGCTCGGCAAGGCGGTCAAGGGCGCCACCGTCGCCCAGGCGGCCAAGGCCACCGAGGCCGTCAAGGCGGCCCAGCGCACCGCGAAGACGGCCGCGGCGAAGACGGCGGAAGCGAAGAAGGCCGCAGCGAAGAAGACCGCAGCGAAGACGGCGAAGACGGCGAAGAAGACCGCCACCGCGAAGAACACCGTCGGCACCGAGAAGACCCCCGCCGCGAAGCCGGCCCCCGGCACCCGGCAGCAGCCGCCCAAGGAGACCCGCACCGCCCGGGCCGCCGGCGCCGCCAAGGCCGCCGTCCAGTCCGTCCGCTCGGTCAAGGCCGCCAAACGGGACGCCGCCCGCCCGCCGCTGCTGCGCACCACCGACCGGCTGGTGCTGCCCCAGCACCCGACCCTGCACATCCCGGACACCAAGGTGGCGCTGTCCACCGCCTCGGTGTACCCGGCGAGCACCGCCGTCGCCTTCGAGCTGGCCGCGAAGCTCGGCTACGACGGGGTCGAGGTGATGGTCTGGAACGACCCGGTCAGCCAGGACCTGGAGGCCCTGCGCCGGCTCTCCGACGCCCACCAGCTGCCGATCCTGGCGGTGCACGCGCCCTGTCTGCTGATCACCCAGCGGGTGTGGACCACCGACCCGTGGACCAAGCTGGTCCGGGCCCGGGCGGCGGCCGAGAAGCTCGGCGCGAGCGCCGTCGTCGTCCACCCGCCGTTCCGCTGGCAGCGGCAGTACGCCCGGGAGTTCGTCGAGGGCATCAACCGGATGGCGGGCGAGACCGACGTCCGGTTCGCCGTCGAGAACATGTACCCGTGGCGCTACCGCGACCGCGAGGTGCTGGCGTACGCCCCCGGCTGGGACGTCACCGACGAGGAGTACCGGCACTTCACCATCGACCTCTCGCACGTCGCCACTTCCCGGATCGACACCTTCGCCATGGTCGAGCGGATGGGCGACCGGCTCGCCCACGTCCACCTCGCCGACGGCAGCGGCTCCGGCAAGGACGAGCACCTGATCCCCGGCCGGGGCAAGCAGCCCTGCGCCGAACTCCTGGAGCACCTCGCCCGCACCGGCTTCGACGGCCACGTGGTGCTGGAGGTCAACACCCGGCGCTCCGCGTCCCCCGCCGAACGCGAGGCCGATCTGGCCGAGGCCCTCGCCTTCACCCGCTTGCACCTGGCGACTCCCTCGCGCGTACGCTGAGCCGTCGGGCCCGGCCGGGCGCGAACTTCCTTACGGAGGGGGAGACATGGCGCAGCGTCAGGAAAACCGGGAGATAGCCCTGAGCTTCGGCGCGGTCGCCGCCGAGTACGACCGGGGCCGCCCCGGCTACCCGGACGAGCTGTTCGACGCGCTGGAGCGGCTGTGGGGCCGGCGCCTCAAGGGCGCCAGGGTCCTGGACGTCGGCGCCGGCACCGGCATCGCGACCCGGCTGCTGGCCGCCCGGGGCGCCGAGGTCGTCGCGGTGGAGCCCAGCGGCGGCATGGCCGCCCAGTTCCTGGCCTCCTCGCCGACCCTGCCGCTGGTCCGCGGCACCGGCGACGACCTGCCGTTCCACGACGCCTGCGTCGACCTGATCGGCTACGCCCAGGCCTTCCACTGGACCCGCCCCGAGCTGTCCGTCCCGGAGGCGGTCCGGGTGCTGCGGCCCGGCGGTGCCCTCGCCACCTGGTGGAACGTGCAGGACGAGACCGTGCCCTGGGTCCGGGCCCGGGCCGAGCGGCTGGCCGCCGCCCTGCCCGACCGCTACCACGGCTACGGCGGGATCAGCGCCCACACCGGCCACTTCGCCCCGGCCGGACTCGCGGTCGAGCGCACGGTGCTGCGCTGGGAGCGGCGGATCACCGTCGAGCACCTGCTCACCGACCTCACCTCCCGCTCCTACCTGGCCTCGCTCAGCCCCGAGGAGCGCGCACCGGTGCTCGCCGCCGAACGGGAGGCCACGCTGGGCGAGTTCCCGGACGGCGTGGTGATCGAGCCGTACACCCTGGACCTCACCGTGGCCGTCAAGCCGAGCTGACGCACCGGGCCCGCCCGCTGCCTGCCCGCTGCCCGCATCGCGGACGCCCGGTCCGCCGGCCGGACGGCGGGCGTAGGCTCGGACACCACACGGCCCCCGCACCCTCCTCACCGGCGGGGCGCCGGCGAGAGCCCCGAAGGAGTGGAGCACAGTGCCCGAGCTGAGGTCCCGTACGGTCACCCACGGTCGCAACATGGCA
Organism: Kitasatospora sp. NPDC127060; assembly: GCF_042724935.1. NCBI lineage: Bacteria > Bacillati > Actinomycetota > Actinomycetes > Kitasatosporales > Streptomycetaceae > Kitasatospora > Kitasatospora sp. NPDC127060. The sequence goes on along the minus strand of NZ_JBHXEG010000039.1, from coordinate 24,971 downwards.
GGCGCCCGGGCGCTTCTCCGGGCCGCCGGCGTAGCCCGCGAGGACTTCGGCAAGCCGATCATCGCGGTCGCCAACTCGTTCACCGAGTTCGTCCCCGGCCACACCCACCTCCAGCCGGTCGGCCGGATCGTCTCCGAGGCGATCAAGGAGGCGGGCGGCATCCCGCGCGAGTTCAACACCATCGCGGTGGACGACGGCATCGCGATGGGCCACGGCGGCATGCTCTACTCGCTGCCCTCGCGCGACCTGATCGCCGACTCGGTCGAGTACATGGTCAACGCGCACTGCGCCGACGCGCTGATCTGCATCTCCAACTGCGACAAGATCACCCCCGGCATGCTGATGGCCGCGCTGCGCCTCAACATCCCGACCGTCTTCGTCTCCGGCGGCCCGATGGAGGCCGGCAAGGCCACCCTGGTCGACGGCACCGTGCGCCGGCTGGACCTGATCGACGCGATGTCCCAGGCGGTCAACGAGAGCGTCTCCGACGAGGACATCGCGATCATCGAGGAGAACGCCTGCCCGACCTGCGGCTCCTGCTCCGGCATGTTCACCGCCAACTCGATGAACTGCCTCACCGAGGCGATCGGCCTCTCGCTGCCCGGCAACGGCTCGGTGCTCGCCACCCACACCGCCCGCCGCGCCCTGTACGAGAACGCCGGCCGGACCGTCGTCGAGATCACCAACCGCCACTACGGCCAGGACGATGCCTCGGTGCTGCCGCGCGCGATCGCCGGCCGCGCCGCCTTCGAGAACGCCATGGCCCTGGACATCGCCATGGGCGGCTCGACCAACACCATCCTCCACCTGCTCGCCGCCGCCCAGGAGGCCGAGCTGGACTTCGACATGCGGGCCATCGACGCCATCTCGCGCAAGGTCCCCTGCCTGGCCAAGGTCGCGCCCAACGGCTCGTACTACATGGAGGACGTGCACCGGGCCGGCGGCATCCCGGCCATCCTCGGCGAGCTGTACCGGGGCGGGCTGCTCAACGAGGACGTCCGCACCGTGCACACCGACTCGCTCGCCGAGTGGCTCAAGAACTGGGACGTGCGCGGCGGTTCGCCCTCCGCCGAGGCCGTCGAGCTGTGGCACGCCGCGCCCGGCTGCAAGCGCTCCGCCGAGGCCTTCTCGCAGTCCGAGCGCTGGGAGTCGCTGGACACCGACGCCGCCGGGGGCTGCATCCGCAGCGTCGAGCACGCCTACTCGGTCGAGGGCGGCCTCGCCGTGCTGTACGGCAACCTCGCCGAGGACGGCTGCATCGTGAAGACGGCCGGCGTGGACGAGTCGATCTGGACCTTCAGCGGCCCGGCGGTGGTCTGCGAGTCCCAGGAGGAGGCCGTCGAGGCGATCCTCGCCAAGCGGATCAAGGAGGGCGACGTCGTCGTCATCCGCTACGAGGGCCCCAAGGGCGGCCCGGGCATGCAGGAGATGCTCTACCCGACCTCCTTCCTCAAGGGCCGCGGCCTCGGCAAGGCCTGCGCGCTGATCACCGACGGCCGCTTCTCCGGCGGCACCTCGGGCCTGTCCATCGGCCACGCCTCCCCTGAGGCCGCCTCCGGCGGCACCATCGCGCTGGTCGAGGACGGCGACGTCATCGCCATCGACATCCCGGCCCGGACGATCTCCCTGGAGGTGCCGGCCGAGGTCCTCGCCGAGCGCCGCAGCGCGCTGGAGGCCGGGCACGGCTACCGGCCCAAGGACCGCGAGCGCCAGGTCAGCCAGGCGCTGCGGGCCTACGCGGCGATGGCCACCTCGGCCGACAAGGGCGCCGTCCGGGACGTCGGCAAGCTCGGCTGAACCCCGCGCACGACGGAGGAGCCGTCCCGCCGCCCGGGACGGCTCCTCCGTCGCATGTGCCGGTCGGGTGATAATCGACGGCGTGAGCGAGCAGCCCCCCACCCCCGCCCCCACGTCCGCCGGCGCCCCCGAGCCGGAGCCGATCCGCTTCTTCGGCACCAGCTGGGTCGACCGGGACAACGGCTACTGGCTGCGCCGGGTCGGCGTCTCCGCGGGCGCCCTGGCCGCCACCGCCGCCGCCGTGCTGGTGCTGCGCTTCGGCGTCGAGGGCATCGCCCTCTCCGACAACGGCGGCTTCCTGAACGGCCTGCTGACCGCCGCCATCGCGGTCTGCTCGCTGATGGCCGTCCGACGCACCTGGAAGGCGCTCACCGAGGGCAAGGACCAGCTGACCGGCTGGATGGCCGAGGACAAGTCGCTCGGCGCGGTCTGGCTGATCGGCGGGGCCGGCAGCCTGGCCGCCTACTTCGCCCGCAGCCTGGTCGAGGCCCCCGGCGAGGCGGTCCGGCGGGCCGCCCACCAGAAGGCCGTCGAGCAGTACCAGCGGCGCCGGGCCGGCCGCGGCGGCCGCCCCGGCGGGAAGCGCAAGCGCTGACCGTCAGGTGCGGCTGGTGGTGCCGCAGCCGCGGTTCTCGTCCAGGTCCTGGCTCCGGTCGTACGGATCGCCGGTCGGGCCGGTCTGCTCCGGGTGGGGCCGGGCGAACTGGTTGAACTGCGGGTGGACGAAGCCGTCGTAGACGTAGCAGTCGTTGTTGCCCAGGTCGACCTGGTACCGCTTGAAGACGATCTTCTTGGGCTCGACCTTGTAGCGGGACGGGTCGTAGAAGCGGTAGTCGTCGACCCTCCGGACGATGGCCCGGGTCGTCCAGGTGTCCCCGGCGGAGGCGGTGGCCGCCCGGACCAGGCCCACCGACTGCGGCGCGGAGCCGGACGGGGCCGGGCGGGCCTCGGCCAGCTTCCGGGCGTCGGGGCCGGGCTGCACCGGGTAGACGAAGGTGAAGTCGGTGTGGATCAGCACGCCCCCGCTGCCGTCCCCCTCGTAGCTGATCCGGCCCTGGGCCTTGACGCTGTCGCCGACCAGGAGCGCCTCGCGGGGGTCGAAGCGGGCGAACCAGTTCAGCGGGTCGCTGTCCTTGCCGGGGTGGTCGAGGGCGGCGGCGACGGTCTTGCGGTCATCGCGGTCGAGCATCGCCAGCGCGGCGTCGGGGCGGGCGCCGCCGATCACCTTGGGGTCGAGGTTGGCGGCCGCGAGGTAGTCCTTGACCTGCTGGAGCTGGGCGGCGACCTCGTCGGCCGAGAAGACCCCGGTGGCCTTCGCCTCGGGCAGCACCATGGCCTCGGTGCCGGTCGGCCAGCCCTCGGCGGGGGAGGCCTTCCAGGGGTGGTCGACGGTCGGCTGGTCGTCCGGGGTGGACGGCGGGGCCGTGGTCGGTCTGGCCGTCTCCGGGGCCACGGTCGGCACCGGGAGGTGGGCGGCCGAGGAGCCGTCGCCGGTGTCCTTGTGCAGCCAGTTGCGCAGCGCGTCGACGTTCAGCGCGGCCAGCAGCACCGCGACCGTCAGCGCGACGAACAGCGGCGTGCGCCACTCGAACCCGCGCCGGCGCTTGGCCGGGCGCGGGTTGCCCCATGGGTCGACCACCTGGAGCTTAGGCCTGCGGCCGAACCGGCGCTTGGCCGGCGCCGGGCCGTCGTTGACCGAGCGTCGGCCGCCCGGGTCGACCGGCGGGGTGTGCTTCCAGCGGGCGGACAGCATCCGGGTGCGGGCGGACTGCTCCTTGACGCTGGCGGCCCTGATGAACTGTTCGTCCAGGACGAGGTCGGCGAACGGGTCCTTCCCGCCCGCTCCGGACGGGTCGGACCCGCCCGGCTCGCGGCCCTCGGAGGGGCGCGGTTCCGGATCTTCGGCTATCGGCATCGCGCCAGTATGCCGACGGGGTGTGACGATTCGTCGACCGGGGGCACGTCCTGTGGTGAACCGGTGTGCGGCGCCGGAAGGTTCGCCACTGTTTGTCTGAAAATCGCCCCCCGGCTCAGCCCTTGCCGCGGGCCTGCTTCACCGAGCCGACCACTCCGGCGATCGCCAGCAGGATGCCGGCGGGCAGCAGGGAGACGAAGAAGGCGCCGAACAGTCCGGCGTCGCCGAGGAACAGCTGCGCCAGCATGTTGAGCACCAGCAGTCCGCCGGCCGCCGGGAGGGCGGACTTCCACGGGTGGGCCTCCGCCCAGCGGCGCAGTCGCCGGTCGGCGGTGTCGCGGCGCAGCTGACCGCCGACGCTGCCGACCAGGAAGAAGAAGAACAGGCCCCAGCCGGCCGGCCCGGCCAGCATGCTCAGCGACCAGTTCCCGGAGATCGCCTCGATCCCCAGGGACGTCGCCCCCACCACCGCACCGACTCCCGCGGCCGTCCGCCACGGGCCCACGGTCGCCGAGGCGACCGCGAGTTGCCGGTTCTCTCGTCGGGACATTCCGTCGTGTGCCATGGCTCCACGGTGCGCCCGCGCGGGCCGGGAGGCCATAGGGGAAACCCCCGAGTTTTCTCCCCTAGGGGCGAGGCCGGGCGCGACCTGTGCGCGGCCGGGGCGCGGGGACCACGGACCGGACGGCGGCCACGGACCGGACGGCGGCCACGGACCGGACGGTCCCGACGGGCGCCGCCGCCCGGTGCGAGGATGGCCGCAGTACCGAGGCAAGGAGCGGACCATGGGCAGCAGCGCAGCGCACGGACAGAAGATCGCCTTCCTGGGCACCGGCAAGATCGGCGAGGCCCTGCTCTCCGGTCTGCTGCGGGCCGGCACGGACCCGTCGGACGTCCTGGTGACCGCCCGCCGCCCCGAGCGGGCGGCCGAACTCGCCGACCGCTACGGGGTGGTGGCCGTCTCCAACGCCGAGGCCGCCAAGCTGGCCGACACCCTGATCCTCGCGGTCAAGCCGCAGGACATGGGCAGCCTGCTGGAGGAACTCGCCCCGCACATCAGCCCGGACCGGCTGGTGATCTCGGCGGCGGCCGGCGTCCCCACCGCCTGGTTCGAGGAGCGGCTGGCGGCCGGCACCCCGGTGGTCCGGGTGATGCCCAACACGCCGGTGCTGGTGGACGAGGGGATGAGCGTCATCTCCGGCGGCTCGCACGCGCGGGAGGAGCACCTGGCGCGCGCCGAGGAGATCTTCAGCTCGGTCGGCAAGGCGCTGCGGCTGCCCGAGGCCCAGCAGGACGCGGCCACCGCGCTGTCCGGCTCCGGCCCGGCCTACTTCTACTTCCTGGTCGAGGCGATGACGGACGCCGGCATCCTGCTCGGCCTGCCCCGGCAGGTGGCGCACGACCTGATCGTGCAGTCCGCGATCGGCGCCTCGGTGATGCTGCGCGACTCCGGCGAGCACCCGGTGAAGCTGCGCGAGGCGGTCACCTCCCCGGCCGGCACCACCATCGCGGCCATCCGCGAGCTGGAGAACCACGGGGTGCGGGCGGCGCTGCTGGGCGCCCTGGAGGCGGCCCGGGACCGCTCCCGGGAGCTGGCCTCCGGCGGGAAGTAGCCCGCGGGCACCGGCCGCGGAAGTCCCTGCGCGACCCCTCCCGCAAAGGCGGCGCACCGCCTACGCTCTCGGCCAACATCGTTCTACCGGCCGGTAGCGGGGCCCGTACGGGGGCTCGCGCGGTCCCCGTGCGTGGAGGTCCGTATGAGTGCCGCACCGCTCGTGCCCGCCCCGGCCGCGACACCGCCCGGCCTGCGCGCCGGGCGGGCCGCGCTCGCCGTCAGCTTCCTGCTCCAGGGCACCACCTTCGCGCTGCTGGTGACCTGCATCCCGGAGATCCAGCACCGGTACGGGCTGAGCGACGGCCTGCTGCCGGTCTTCCTGGCCGCGGTGCCGATCCTGGCCGGGGCCGGTTCGATCCTCTCCGAGCAGATGGTGAAGCGCACCGGCGCCCGGGCCGTGCTGCGGGTCGTCCAGCCGGCCGTCTGCCTCAGCCTGGCGGCCGCCGGCCTGGGCGACTCGCTGTGGCAACTCGCCCTGGCACTGGGTGGGTTCGGGCTTCTGGTGGGGGCGCTGGACGCCAGTATGAACATGCTCGGGGTGGGCCTCCAGCACCGCTACGGCCGCTCGATCATGATCGGCTTCCATGCCGCGTTCAGCCTCGGCGGCATCCTCGGCGCGGCGATCGCGGGCCTCGGCTCGCACTACGACCTGGGCCTGCCAGTGCTGTTCGGCACCGCCGCGGCGGTGATCGCGCCGCTCGCGGTGCTGACCGGCACCCGGTTCGCCGGCCCGGCCGAACTCGGCGACGCCGTACGGGAGGCGGCGGCCGCCGCCTCCCGGTCCATCCCCTGGCGCCCGCTGCTGCCGCTGTGCCTGGCGATGGCCTTCGCCTACATCGCGGACGCCTCGGTCTCCAACTACAGCGTCAAGTACCTCACCGACGGCCTGGGCAGCCGGGAGGACCTCGCCAAGCTGTCCTACCTCGGCTACATGGTCGCGATGCTGCTCGGCCGGGCCCTGGGGGACCGCGCGGTGCAGCGCTTCGGCGCCGTCCCGGTGGTGCGCGGCGGCGCAGCGCTGGCCGCGCTGGGCTTCGGGCTGGCCGCGGTGGCGCCCGCGCCCTGGGCCGGCATCGCCTCGTTCACCGTGCTGGGCTTCGGCATCTGCGCGATCATCCCGCAGGTGTTCGCGGCCGGCGGCCGGCTCTTCCCGGCCGACTCGGACGCCGCCGTGGCCCGGCTCAACCTCTTCAACTACGTGGGTTTCCTGGTCGGTTCGCCGCTGGTCGGGGCGATCGCGGATGCCGGTTCGTACCGCTGGGCGCTGCTCGCCCCGATGCTGCTGGTGCTCGCCGTGCTGCCGCTGGCCGAGCGCTTCGCCCCGGCCCCGGTGGCGGCCCCCGCCCCCGCGTGACGGCGGGGGTTCGGTGAGGCCCGAGGCCCCCACCCACTACGGTGGAGGCCATGCCCGAAGCCGAGCGTGACACCCCCTGCGGCCTGCACCTCTTCTGGGACGAGGCCGTCACCGCCTACGACTTCGGCCCCGGCCACCCGATGGACCCGACCCGGCTGGCGCTCACCATGCGCCTGGTCGAGGACCTCGGACTGGCCGCCGGGCCCGGGGTGACCGTCCGGTCCGCGCCGCCCGCCGGCGACTCCACCCTGCGGCTGGTGCACACCGGGGAGTACGTCGAGGCGGTCAAGCACGCCGCCGCGCACCCCGAGCGGACCGACCCCCGGCACGGGCTCGGCACCGACGACAACTGGGCCTTCCCGGCCGTCCACTCGGCCTCCGCGCTGATCGCCGGCCAGTCGGTCGCCGCCGCCGAGGCGGTCTGGCGCGGTGAGACCCCGCACGCCGTCAACTTCGCCGGCGGGCTGCACCACGCGATGCCCGGCAAGGCCTCCGGCTTCTGCATCTACAACGACCCGGCCCTGGCCATCGCCCGGCTGCTCGAGCTCGGCGCCGAGCGGGTCGCCTACGTCGACGTGGACGTCCACCACGGCGACGGCGTCCAGGAGGCCTTCTGGAACGACCCCCGGGTACTCACCGTCTCGCTGCACGAGCACCCGGCCACGCTCTTCCCGCAGACCGGCTGGCCCACCGAGACCGGCGGCCCCGACGCCCCCGGCTCCGCCGCCAACCTGCCGCTGCCGGCCGGCACCGGCGACAGCGGCTGGCTGCGCGCCTTCCACGCCCTGGTGCCCGAACTGCTCACTGCCTTCCGGCCGCAGGTCCTGGTCACCCAGCACGGCGCGGACACCCACCTGGAGGACCCGCTCGCCCACCTCGCCGTCACCGTGGACGCCCAGCGGCTGATCGCCGAGGAGCTGCACGAGCTGGCCCACCGGCTCACCGGCGGCCGCTGGGTGGCCACCGGCGGGGGCGGCTACGCCGTGGTGGACGTCGTCCCGCGGACCTGGACCCACCTGGTCGCCACCGCCGCCGGCCGGCCCGTCGACCCGGCCGCCGAGACCCCCGACAGCTGGCGCGCCGAGGTCCACCGCCGCACCCGCCGCCCGGCCCCGCTGCGGATGACCGACGGTGCCCGACCGGCCTGGCGCGACTTCGACTCGGGTTACGATCCGGCGGACCGACTCGATCAGGCCATCCTCGCCAGCCGCCGCGCGGTGTTCCCGCACCACGGTCTGCTGGCCTGAAACCGCCGCCCCGGCCGCGCGCCGGGCGGGCTGTGCGTACGCCCACCGGTGCCATCCGGGGGGTGACTACGTACTGCAACGGTCCTATCTCCCACCGTACGAGGACTGCACCTCCCCTCTTCCCACTGGTACCACCCATAACTACTCTGGGGATACACGTGTGCCGGTGGAGTCACCGGAGGGGAAGCCGGTGCCTTGCACACGGGTAAGGGTCGGGTGATGGTCATGAGTTCCGTCGAGCGTCCCCTGCAGGAAGTCGTCTTCCTGACCGTGGCCGAGGTCGCCGCGGTCATGCGGGTGTCCAAGATGACGGTGTACCGGTTGGTGCACAGCGGAGAGCTGCCGGCCATCCGGGTCGGACGGTCCTTCCGGGTGCCCCAGCAGGCGGTGCACGAGTACCTCAAGGAGTCCTACGTGCGGCTGGAGAGCGCGTAGCCGACGGGCGGACGGGGGCGGGCCACAGCCGTGGATCCGCCCCCGTTCGCCCCGGATTTGCCATGAGTTTCCCGGTCACGGGGAGCGCGATTTACAGCCCCGGCCACGCGGACGGTAGGCTAGGCCCTCACGTCAGTCGTATGGACTCCGTCTCTCACGGACGAGAGTCTCAGTGAGCGAGGGTTGTTCCGTGGGCTCTGTCATCAAGAAGCGTCGCAAGCGTATGGCCAAGAAGAAGCACCGCAAGCTTCTCAAGCGCACTCGCGTTCAGCGTCGCAACAAGAAGTAAGCGCCCTCGGCCGCGCCCAGCGCGCCCAGCGCTTTCGCCGCCCGTCCTGGTCCCCGTGGCCAGGGCGGGCGGTGTCGTTTCACGGCCCCCCGGGGCGGCGCGGTACGGTGCAACGAGGGCCGCTCGGGCCGAGGGAATGGGGTGCAGCACCGTGGGCGTGGTCGTGCTCGTCACCGGCGTGGCACGCCATCTCGGCGCCCGCTTCGCCGCCGAGGTCCGCCGCCGGCCGGGGGTGGACCGGGTCGTCGGCGTGGACGTGCAGCCGCCCCGGCTGCCGGTCGAGGAGCCGGCCGGACCGGCCGCGCCGTACACCTTCCACCAGCTCGACCTGCGCCGGCCCGCGGTCTCCCGGGTGATCGCCGAGCACCGGGTGGACACCGTGGTGCACCTGAGCGTCAGCGCCACCGGACTGGGCTCCACCAACCGCTCCGCGGTCAAGGAGGCCAACGTCATCGGCACCATGCAGCTGCTCGGCGCCTGCCAGAAGGCGCCCGGGGTGCGCCGGCTGGTCGTGAAGTCCACCACAGGCGTCTACGGCTCCGCGCCCCGCGACCCGGCGGTGTTCAGCGAGCGGATCCAGCCGAAGGACCCGCCCGGCGGTGGTTTCGCCAAGGACGCGGCCGAGGTCGAGGGCTACGTCCGCGGCTTCGCCCGGCGCCGCCCGGACGTCGCGGTGACGGTGCTGCGCTTCGCCAACATCGTCGGCCCCGGCGCCGACACCCCGCTCAGCGAGTACTTCGCCCTGCCGGTGCTGCCGACCGTGCTCGGCTACGACCCCCGACTGCAGTTCGTCCACGAGGACGACGCCGTCGAGGTGCTCTGCCGGGCCGCCGACGAGCCCGTACCGGGCACCGTCAACACCGGCACCCTCAACGTGGCGGGCGAGGGCGTGCTGCTGCTCTCCCAGTGCGCCCGCCGGCTCGGCCGGCCCACCCTGCCGCTGCTGCTGCCCGCGGTCAGCTGGATGGCCGTGCTGGCCCGGCAGACCCGCTTGGTGGACGTCTCCCCGGAACAGCTGCGGCTGCTCACCCACGGCCGGGTGGTGGACACCACCCGGCTGCGGGAGACCTTCGGCTACCGCCCGGCGTTCAGCACCCCGGAGGCGTTCGCCGACTTCGCCGCCGCCCTGGGCCCCGGCCTGCTGCCGCCCGAGCGGCTGGCCGCCGTCGCCGACCGGCTGACCGCCCTGCTCGGCCCCGAAGGGGCCGGCGACGCCGTACCGACCCACCGCCCGAGGAGCTGAACCCGCGATGAGTGCCGCTGCCGAGAACAGGCCGGGCGAGGCCAAGGTCATTCCGATCGAGTCCGCCCCCAGCTACACCTCGCCCGAGGGCCCCGGCCTGGCCGACCGGCTCGCCGGGGCCGTCGGCGGCGCGCTGTCCGGGCAGCTCGGCCCGGCGGCCACCCGGCTGTTCGGCAAGGGCTGGGAGGGCCGGGCCACCGAGGGGCTGGCCTTCCTGCGCCGCCGGATCACCGGCGACTACGAGGTCGACGAGTTCGGCTTCGACCGGGAGCTGACCGAGGAGGTGCTGCTCTCGCTGCTGCGCCCGCTGGCCGAGAAGTACTTCCGGATCGACGTCCAGGGGATCGAGAACATCCCGGCCGAGGGCGGTGCGCTGATCGTCGCCAACCACTCCGGCACCATCCCGCTGGACGCCCTGATGACCCAGGTGGCCATCCACGACCACCACCCGCACCACCGGCACCTGCGGATGCTCGCCGCCGACCTGGTCTTCGTGCTGCCGGGCATCAACGAACTGGCCCGCAAGGCCGGCCACACCCTGGCCTGCAACGAGGACGCCCAGGCGCTGCTGGAGCGCGGCGAGGTGGTCGGGGTCTGGCCGGAGGGCTTCAAGGGCATCGGCAAGCCGTTCTCGGAGCGCTACAAGCTCCAGCGCTTCGGCCGCGGCGGCTTCGTCTCCTCGGCGCTGCGGGCGCGGGTGCCGATCGTGCCGTGCTCGATCGTCGGGGCGGAGGAGACCTACCCGATGATCGGCAACGTCAGGACGCTGGCCCGGCTGCTCGGTCTGCCGTACGTGCCGGTCACGCCGACCTTCCCGTGGCTGGGGCCGCTCGGGGTGCTGCCGCTGCCGACCAAGTGGACGATCCGCTTCGGCGAGCCGATCGCCACCGACGGCTATCCCGCGGAGGCGGCGGACGACCCGATGCTGGTCTTCGACCTGGCCGACGAGGTGCGGGAGACCATCCAGCACACCCTGTACCAGCTGCTGGTGCAGCGGCGCTCGGTGTTCTTCTGACCCGTCCCGGCCCCGTCCCGGCCCCTCCGGGCTTCGCTGAGCCCCTTCGGCCCGGCTGAACCGCGTCAGGGGGCCCCGACGTGACCGGGCCCCGGCGGACGTTCCGCCGGGGCCCGGTCACGTGCCGCTCAGCTGCCGCCGAGGATCCGCAGCCCGGGCAGCAGGCCGGGGATCAGCGGGGGCACGTCCACGCCCTGCTGGGCGCCGCTCGGCGTGCTGGGCGCACCGGACGGCTGCTGCGGCACCTGCGGCGGGGCCGCGTCGGCGCTCGGCGAGGGCCGGCCGGCCCCGGTGAGCCCGTTGGTGAGGTTGCCGACCAGGCCGTTGACGGCGTCCGGTGCGCTGCTGGGCAGGGTGCTCGGCAGCCCACCGCCCTTGCCGGCGCTGCCGACCGTGCCGCCGGTGTCGGCCGGGGAGCGGTCGGTGCTGCCGGGGCGGCTGCCGTTGCCGGTGCCGTCCTGGGGCTGCCCGGAGCCGGGGGCGGTGCCGGAGCCGTTCGCTCCGGAGCCGGCCGGGGATCCGCCGGTCGAGGAGGACGAGTCGTCGCCCGCTCCGGTGCCGGCCGCGCCACCGCTCTTGGCGGGGGGCTGGGCCAGGCGCAGGGGCGCGACGTCCTCGCTTATGTCGTCGAAGAGCTGGTTCACCAAGTGGGCCTGATCGGTGAGCTGGACGGGCAGTCTGCCCTGCAGCTCGCTCCAGCGGCCGTCCTCGTCCTGGGCGAAGCCGGCCAGCGCGCGCATCGGGTCCAGCGAGCCGTTGCTGCGGTAGACCGAGCGCAGCAGGTCGCGGCCCTTGAGGGCGTCGGCGTGCATGTCGTCCAGCGCCCGGCGGACCCGGTCCACGGTGGCCGGGCTGAGCCCGGTGGCCGAACCGGTCTGCCCGACCAGGGTGTTGGCCTCGCCGAGCCGGGTGGCGGCGTTGCCGAGCAGCAGCTCGCCGCGTTCCGAGTCGGAGTCCGCGAGGTCCAGCCGGAGCCCTTCGAGGCCGCGCTTCATGCCGTACAGCGTGTCCCCGGGGAGGGCGTTGGTACTCGCGGCGGCGGCCCCGGCCAGGCTGCCGACGGCGAGCCCGGCGACCAGCCCGCCGATCGCGAAGCGGCGGCTCCACCGGCCGCGCGGCGCCGTCCGGATCGCCCGGTGGCGGCGCTGGCGGGGCACCGTGGCACCCGGCCCGCCCGCGAAGGCCTGCTCGAACGCGGCCATCAGCTGGGCGCGTTGGACCGTCCGGACCTCCTGGTCCAGGGCCGGTCCGGGCAGCGCCCCCAGTGCGTCGGCCAGACCGACCAGTTCGGCCATCGCGACCGAACCGGCCTCGCCGGCAGCGGCGTTGGCCGATTCGGCGTCGGCCGCGCGGCGTTGCTCCGCCTGGTGGGCCTCCAGCGCCTCGGCGAAGGCCTTCGCCCGCCGGTGCTCCAGCACGTTTGCCGTCACGGGCCACACCTCCCTTCGTCGTTGTCGACACCCCGGCCTGCCGGACGGTTGCCCCGGCGGGCCAAAGCCACTCCATCGGGTGATAGGTCACAATTCGGCTTGACCGTACGCCTGGTGGGGGCTTGCACGTTGGCCAACGAGCGGTGCGGGCGGTCGGTTACGCACGGCTGATCATCGGACCGACCGTTCACCCGGACGTGTCGGTCGGACGGGTGTGGTGACGGGCCGTCGGGCCGGCTCCGTCGCCGGGCTATCGCCCCCTCGGTCACCGTCGCCTCACCGCGCGTCGGGCGGGAGGAGCCGGGCCAGGGTGCGGACGGCGCGGTACTGGAGGGTCTTGATCGCACCCTCGTTCTTGCCCATGATCCGCGCGGTCTCGGCCACCGAGAGGCCCTGCAGGAAGCGCAGCGTCACGCACTCCTGCTGCTGGGGGTTGAGCCGGCGCACCGCGTCCAACAGGGCGGCGTTGGAGAGCGACTCCAGCACCGACTCCTCCGGGCTGCGCTCGCACTCGTTGGAGTCGAGCATCTCGCCGGTGGTGACCTCCAGCCGGAACCGGCTGGACTTGAAGTGGTCGGCGACCAGGTTGCGGGCGATGGTGACCAGCCAGGCGCCGAAGTCCCGCCCCTGCCAGGTGAAGGTGCCGATCCGGCGCAGCGCGCGCAGAAACGTCTCGCTGGTGAGGTCCTCGGCGGTGGCCCGGCTGCCGACCCGGTAGTAGATGTAGCGGTAGACGGTGTCCGCGTAGTGGTCGTAGAGCCGGCCGAAGGCCTCGCTCTCACCGGCCTGGGCCCGCTCGACCAGCTCCATGATCGGGTTGTGCTCGGTCTCGTAGCCGGGGCTCGGCGCGGTGCGGGTACGGCTGCGGCCGACGCCGGAGCTGCCGGTGCGGCCCCGCGAGCCGGTGCCGGTCGAGCCGGCGGCGGTGGTGCGCAGCGCCGTCCCGGGGCCGTGCTGGTGGCCGAACGAGCCGCCGGCGGGCACGAGTTGGGGCGTGGTGGCGAGCTGGCTGAGGAGCAGCGTGCGCAACAGTTCCAGGCCGGTGGAGATCTGCCGCTCGCCGGCCGGGCGGCAGCGGAGGCCGGTGCGGGGGCGCAGGGACGCGGACGACGGGCGGGAGGGTGCAGGCGCGTCGTTCCGGACGGGTGGGTACACGGGACTCCCAGAGGCAGAACTGTGGACGGATCACCTCCGCCTGCGCGGAGAGCACTCCCCATGACACCCGTTCGAGCGGGATGCATGGGTGACGTGCATCCAGGAGAGAATAACGCTTTGTGCAATGACAGCTACACCGTGTGGTCGAAGTGGTCGTTTGGGATCCATTTGTTGTGCATATTCGGCTGACACTGACCGGAGATGTCATCGTTCATCCGGCTCAACGTGACCGTTCGGGCGCCCAGGGTGACCAATTCGGCGGTACTGGGGGCGGTTTCCCAGCCTTGGGGCTCGGCAACCCCTGACTTTCCCGGCCTGACGAACGATCAGAACCGGTCACCGGGTGACAGATTCGGACAACCGACCCGGACGGCCGTGTCGGAGCTGGGAGTTCGCTCGTACGAGGGGCCAGGTCAAGCCCCTGATTGACGCCTTCTCACCCGCGCGGGGGAGCGGCGGGAAGCGCGGCAGAAACGGTTCCGTGGACGCGGTCGGGCCGGGTCCGACGGAAGTTCGGCCGGAGTTCGTCCCGACGCCGGCCTCAGGCCGGCCGGAGTTCAGCCGCGCCGACGGCGCCGCTGCAGCGCCACCCCGGCCGCCGCCCCGGCGAGCACCCCGAGCGCGGCCGCCGCCGGCAGCCCCACCCGGGCCGCCTTCCGGCCGGTCCGGAAGTCGCGCACCCGCCAGCCCTGCGCCCGGGCGTGCCGCCGCAACGCGCCGTCCGGGTTCACCACGTACGGGTGGCCGACCAGCGAGAGCATCGGGATGTCGTTGGCCGAGTCGCTGTAGGCGGCGCAGCGGTCGAGGTCCAGCCGCTCGCGCCGGGCCAGCGCGTTCACCGCGGCGGCCTTGGCCGGGCCGTGCAGCAGGTCGCCGACCAGGCGGCCGGTGTAGTGGCCGTCCCGGGCCTCGGCGACGGTGCCCAGCGCGCCGGTCATGCCGAGCCGCCGGGCGATGATCCGGGCCACCTCCAACGGGGCGGCGGTCACCAGCCAGACCCGCTGGCCGGCGTCCAGGTGCATCTGGACCAGGGCGCGGGTGCCGGGCCAGATCTTGTCGGCGACGACCTGCTCGAAGACCTCCTCGCAGATCACCTCCAGGTCGGCGGTGCGCTTGCCGGCCACGATGCCGAGGGCGGTGTTCCGGGCGTCCGAGATGTGGTCCGGGTCCTCGGTGCCGTGCAGCCGGAAGAGCGCCTGCTGCCAGGCGAAGCGGGCGATGTCGCGGCGGGTGAGGAAGCCGTGCCGGTAGAGGCCGACGCCGAGGTAGAAGATCGCGGCGCCGCGCAGGATGGTGTTGTCGCAGTCGAAGAAGGCCGCGGCGCGCGGGTCGTCCTGGTCGGGGGTGTGGTTCCCGGTCGGGGCCTTGGGGGCCTTTCCGGGCTTGCCCGCCGCCACGGCCTCGGGCGCGTCCGTCCCGGGGGCATGCCCGGCGGCGGCGTTCCCGGCGGGAGCGTCCACGACGGTGCCCTCCATGACGGTGCCGTTCGCGGCCGTGTCGTTCCCGGTGGGGCCGGCGGGGGAGAGCAGCGGTTCGGCGCGCAGCGCGGCCTCGGCGGCCGCGGCGGCGGCCTCGCCCGCCAGGGCGCTCCGCTCGGTGGTGGAGCGCCTCGCCTGGGTGAGCCTTCGGAGCACGGCCATGTCATCGAGCATATCCAGCCGGGCGGGGAGCGGCCGTGACGGAGCCGTGCCCGTGCGGTGAACAGCTCCCCGCCACCGCCCCGGGGGCGGGCGGGTGGGCAGCCGCCACAATGGCGGGGTGAGCCCACTGCTGCGACGCAAGAGCCCCGAGCCGGCGGACCGTACCGTGACCCTGGTCGGCAAGCCCGGCTGCCACCTGTGCGACGAGGCCCGGGAGGTGATCGTCCGGGTGGCGGCGGAGCTGGGCGCGACCTTCGAGGAGAAGGACATCACCCGGGACGAGGAGCTGTACCGCCGCTACTGGGAGCAGATCCCGGTCACCCTGATCGACGGTCGCCAGCACGACTTCTGGCGGGTCGACGAGAGCCGTCTGCGCAAGGCCCTGGGCGCCTGACGAGACGCTCGTACGGGCGCCGCCGCCCCCGCCGACCGGCGGGGGCGGTTCGCCGAATCGTTGCCAAAGACACTCCGTCCGGGCTTGGGGCGGGGCGCCTCGGTCGGCTTACGATCGAACGCGTTTGCGCCCGTGGGGGGCTGAGCACACGAGGAGTGCCGTCATGCTTCCCCGCCCGGTCCCAGGGACGCCCGTAGCCTCCGAGGGCTTCGCGGTGGTGGACGTGGAGGCGACCGGCCGCAGTCCGTGGCGGCACCGGGTGGTCGAGGTCGCGGTGGTGCTGCTGGACGCCCGGCTCCGTCCCGAGGGCGAGTTCGCGACCCTGCTGGACCCGCTGGGCCCGGTCGGCCCGACCCATGTGCACCGGATACACCAGGCCGACGTCGAGGGTGCCCCGCGCTTCCGGGAGATCGCCCCCCGGCTGCTGGAGCTGCTGGCCGGCCGGGTGCTGGTCGGCCATCACGTCAGTTGCGACCACGCCTTCCTGGACCGTGAGTTCGCCCGGATCGGGGTGCCGCTGCCGCCCGTCCCGCTGCTGTGCACGATGGGGCTGGCCCGCGCCCACCTGCCGGAGGCCCGTAGCCACGGCCTGGCGGCCTGCGCGGAGGCGGCCGGTCTGGGCTGGTACCCGGCGCACACCGCGCTGGGTGACGCCCGGGTGACGGCGGAGCTGCTGCGGCACTGCGCGGGCGCCCCGTCCTGCCCGCCGGACGACTGGACCGGCCCGCTGCGCGAGGCCGCCCGGGTGCCCTGGCCGCGGCTGGGCCGGGCGCGGTCCCGGCCGTCCGGCGGCGCCGTCCCGCTGGTGCGCCGGGAGGCCCCGTACGGCCCCTGGCTGCCCGGTTCCGCGGCCCCGGAGCTGGTTCTGACCCAGGCCGGTGTTATGAGCACAACGGCGTGATGCGCATCACTGTGCAGGGACAAAACGGACACCATCTTTGTGCACACGTTCACAAACGCTTAGCCTGGCTGCCAAAGCCCAGCTTCACCCACAGGAGCACCGTGGCAATCGGCCGATCACCACAGAGCAGTTCGCAGACGCCCGACCAGGGCGCCGCGCGCCGACCCTCGCGCGCCCGGGGCATCCCGGAAGCGACGGTCGCCCGGCTCCCCCTCTACCTGCGGGCCCTCACCGCGCTCTCCGAGCGCTCGGTGCCGACCGTCTCCTCCGAGGAGCTGGCCGCCGCCGCCGGCGTGAACTCGGCCAAGCTGCGCAAGGACTTCTCCTACCTCGGCTCCTACGGCACCCGTGGTGTCGGCTATGACGTCGAGTACCTCGTCTACCAGATCTCCCGCGAGCTCGGTCTGACCCAGGACTGGCCGGTCGTCATCGTCGGCATCGGGAACCTCGGCCACGCCCTCGCCAACTACGGCGGGTTCGCCTCCCGCGGCTTCCGGGTCGCCGCCCTGTTGGACGCCGACCCCAACGTGGTCGGTTCCACCGCCGCGGGGCTGCCGGTGCGCCACATGGACGAGCTGGAGGCGATCGTCGAGAGCCAGCACGTCTCGATCGGCGTGATCACCACCCCGCCCGGCGCCGCCCAGCAGGTCTGCGACCGGCTGGTCGAGGCGGGCGTGACCAGCATCCTGAACTTCGCCCCGACCGTGCTGACCGTCCCGGACGGCGTGGACGTGCGCAAGGTGGACCTCTCCATCGAGCTGCAGATCCTCGCCTTCCACGAGCAGCGCAAGGCCGGCGAGGAGCCCGACCGCACCGAGTCCGTGCTGGACCGCGCCCCCGGCCCGGTCCGCGCGGCCGCGGCCAAGCTGCGCCGGGCGGCAGGCGGCACCGCCAAGGGCCGCGGCGGCGCCGAGCCGCCGGCCAAGGACCAGGCCGAGCAGTCGGCCAAGGGCAAGTCCGCCAAGGGCGGCGAGGGCGAGCTGTCCGCGGTGATGCCCGCATGAACACCGAAAGCTGTGGGGGACGGGCATGAGTCTTCTCGTCGTCGGACTGAGCCACCGGACGGCCCCGGTCGGCGTGCTGGAGCGCGCCGCGCTGACCGGTGAGGTCCCGACCCGGCTGCTGCACGACGCGGCCGCGTCCTCGACCGTCGCCGAGGCCGCGCTGCTCAACACCTGCAACCGGATCGAGCTGTACGCGGACGTGGACAAGTTCCACGCGGGCGTCGCCGAGTTGTCGCTGCTGCTGGCCCACCACAGCGGGGTGGACCTGGAGGAGCTGACCTCCCACCTGTACGTCCACTACGAGGACCGCGCCGTCCACCACCTCTTCTCGGTGGCCTGCGGCCTGGACTCGATGGTGGTCGGCGAGGGCCAGATCCTCGGCCAGCTGCGCGACGCGCTGGCCAAGGCCCAGGACGAGCACACCGCCGGGCGCGACCTGAACGAGCTGTTCCAGCAGGCCCTGCGGGTCGGCAAGCGGGCGCACAGCGAGACCGGCATCGACAAGGCCGGCCAGTCGCTGGTCACCTTCGGCCTGGAGCAGGTCGCCGCGGGCGCGGGCGAGATCGCCGGCAAGCGCGCGCTGGTGGTCGGGGCCGGCTCGATGAGCTCGCTGGCCGCCGCCACCCTGGTCCGCTCCGGGGTCACCGACCTGCTGATCGCCAACCGCACCCCGGCCCGCGCCGAGCGCCTGGTGGAGATCCTCGGCCCGGACGTGGCCCGCACCCTGGACCTCGCCAAGGTGCCCGAGGCACTGGCCGACGTCGACCTGGTGATCTCCTGCACCGGCGCGGCCGGCGTGGTGGTCCGGGCCGAGGACGTGGCCGCCGCGGTGGCCGTGCGCCGCTCGCCCCGGCCGCTCGCCCTGCTCGACCTCGCCATGCCGCGCGACGTCGACCACGCCGTGCACGAGCTGGACGGCGCCCTGCTGGTCGACCTGGAGAGCCTCTCCCACGCGCACGCCGCCAGCCCCGGTGCCGGTGACGTCGACGAGGTCACCCGGATCGTCTCCGACGAGGTGACCGCCTTCGGCGCCGCCCAGCGGGCCGCCCGGATCGCGCCGACCGTGGTCGCGCTGCGGGCGATGGCCTCCGGCGTGGTCGCCGCCGAACTGGGCCGGCTGGACACCCGGCTGCCCGACCTGGACGAGCGCTCCCGCGCCGAGATCACCCAGACCGTCCGCCGCGTCGTCGACAAGCTGCTGCACGCCCCGACCGTCCGGGTGAAGCAGCTGGCCGCCGAGCCCGGCGGCGCCTCCTACGCGGACGCCCTGCGCGAGCTGTTCGACCTCGACCCGGCGGCCGTGCACGCCGTGTCGGGCACGCCCGTCGGCGGCCGCCCCCAGCCTTCGGCCGGGAGCACCAGATGAACCGTCAGCCATCCCACGAGTACCACCGGGACGATCACCTCATGAATGGTCAACCGCTCTCCGAGCAGGCTCCGGCCGCCGCCCTGCGGCTCGGCACCCGGCGCAGCGCGCTCGCCATGGCCCAGTCGGGCATGGTCGCCCGCGAGGTGACCAGGCTCACCGGCCGCCCCGTCGAGCTGGTCGAGATCACCACCTACGGCGACACCTCCCGGGAGGCGCTCGCGCAGATCGGCGGCACCGGCGTGTTCGTCTCCGCCCTGCGGGACGCCCTGCTGGCGGGTCGGATCGACTTCGCCGTGCACTCGCTCAAGGACCTGCCCACCGCCGCGCCCGAAGGCCTGACGCTGGCCGCCGTCCCCGCGCGCGAGGACGCCCGGGACGCCCTGGTCGCCGCCGAGGGCCTGACCCTGGACGAGCTGGTGGAGAAGCTGGCCGGGGCCGGCCGCCCGGCCCGGATAGGCACCGGCTCCCCGCGCCGGATGGCCCAGCTGAACGCCTGGGCCCGGGCCCGCGAGGCCCAGCTGGAGACCGTCGCGATCCGCGGCAACGTGGACACCCGGATCGGCTACGTGAGCGCCGGCGAGCTGGACGCCGTGGTGCTGGCCACCGCCGGACTCAACCGGCTCGGCCGCAGCGCCGAGATCTCCCAGTACCTCGACCCCGAGCTGATGGTCCCGGCCCCCGGCCAGGGGGCGCTCGCGATCGAGTGCACCACCGCCGACACTGAGCTGACCGCCGCGCTCGCCCTGCTGGACCACGCCCCCACCAGGGTCGCCGTGGCCGCCGAGCGCGCTCTGCTGGCCGCTCTGGAGGCCGGTTGCTCGGCCCCGGTCGCCGCACTGGCCACCTGGGGCCGGGAGAACGAACTGCAGTTGGACGGCGTGGTCGGCGACCCCGACGGCGCCGCCCTGCTGAAGATGTCCGCCAACGGTCCGATCGTCCTCGACGAGACCGCCGAGCAGCAGGCGCGGGCCCTCGGCCACGCCCTGGCCGCCCGGCTGCTCGACGCGGGCGCGGCCACCCTGATGGGGGAGCGAGCCCGATGAGCCCCACCGCCGCCACCGATGCCCTGTTCCCGGCCGGGCAGCCCACCGGACGGTGCACCTTCCTGGGTGCGGGCCCCGGTGACCCGGGCCTGCTGACCCTGCGCGCCGTCGAGGTGCTGTCCTCGGCCGACATCCTGGTCGCCGACCCGCTGACCGCCGCGGCCGTGCGCACCCACTGTCCGACCGGCGTGCAGGTGCACTCCCCGGCCGCCGAGGGCACCGGCTTCGACCTGGCCAAGCTGGTCGCCGAGGCCGTCCGGGCCGGCAAGCACGTGGTCCGCACCGTCGACGGCGACCCGGGCCTGGACGGCTGCGCCGCCGAGGAGATGCTCAGCTGCGCCGGTGACGGGATCCCCTTCGAGGTGATCCCGGGCGTGGCCCAGTCGGTCGGCGTCCCGGCGTACGCGGGCGTCCCGCTGCGCGGCGCGGCCGGCACCGACGTCCGTTTCGTGGACGGCGGCCAGCTGCTGTCCGGCGCCCCGGTCGACCTGGGCGCGCCGGAGACCACCCTGGTGGTCCGCACCACCCTGGGCCAGCTGCCGGCCACCGCGAGCGCGCTGGTCTCCAACGGCCGCAAGCCGGAGTCGGCGCTGAGCGCCACCCTCTCCGGCACCACCACCCGCCAGCGCACCTTCACGTCCACGCTGGCCACCATCGCGGCCGACCTCAAGGCGGCCCGGGTGCTGCCCTCGCCGGTCTCCGCCCCGGTGGACCCGGCGACCTCGGTGATAGCCGTGGTGGGCGAGCAGGTCGCCCACCGCGCCTCGCACTCGTGGTTCGAGACCAAGCCGCTGTTCGGCTGGAACGTCCTCGTGCCGCGCACCAAGGAGCAGGCCCACGGCCTGTCCGAGCAGCTGCGCTCGTACGGCGCGGTGCCGCAGGAGGTGCCGACCATCGCGGTCGAGCCGCCGCGCACCCCGCAGCAGATGGAGCGGGCCATCAAGGGACTGGTCACCGGCCGCTACGAGTGGATCGCCTTCACCTCGGTGAACGCCGTCCGCGCCGTCCGCGAGAAGTTCGAGGAGTACGGCCTGGACGCCCGGGCGTTCGCCGGGATCAAGGTCGCGGCGGTCGGCGAGACCACCGCCCAGGCCCTGGTGGACTTCGGCGTGAAGCCGGACCTGGTGCCGTCGGGTGAGCAGTCCGCCGCAGGGCTGCTGGAGGACTGGCCGCCGTACGACCCGGTCTTCGACCCGATCGACCGGGTGCTGCTGCCGCGCGCCGACATCGCCACCGAGACCCTGGTGGCCGGCCTGGTCGAGCTCGGCTGGGAGGTCGACGACGTGACGGCGTACCGGACGGTGCGCGCCTCGCCGCCGCCGGCCGAGACCCGCGAGGCGATCAAGGGCGGCGGCTTCGACGCGGTGCTGTTCACCTCGTCCTCGACCGTCCGGAACCTGGTCGGCATCGCCGGCAAGCCGCACAACGTCACGGTCATCGCCTGCATCGGCCCGGCCACCGCCAAGACCGCCGAGGAGCACGGCCTGCGGGTCGACGTGATGGCCCCGGCGCCGTCGGCGGCCGCGCTGGCCCAGGCGCTGGCAGACTTCGGAGCCAAGCGCCGGGACGCCGCGACGGCCGCGGGCGAGCCGGTCTACCGGCCCAGTGAGCGCCGTCCGGGATCCCGCCGCAAGGCCCGCTGAGGATTCCCGACAGGATTCCCAACTATGGTGCTGGGGGCGGCAGTTCGTCGCCCCCAGCGCTGCACAACCGTTCGGAGAGAGAAGCCGTGTCCGCTGAATTCCCGTACGTTCGCCCGCGCCGGCTGCGGCAGAGCCCGGCGATGCGCCGACTGGTCGCCGAGACCCGGCTGCACCCCGCGGAGCTGGTCCTGCCGCTGTTCGTCCGCGAGGGCGTCAGCGCGCCCGTCCCGGTCGCCTCGATGCCGGGAGTGGTCCAGCACACCCGCGACAGCCTGCGCAAGGCCGTCGTCGAGGCGGCCGAGGCCGGCCTGGGCGGCGTCATGCTGTTCGGCGTCCCGGCCGTGCAGGACGCGATCGGCAGTGAGGGCACCAACCCGGACGGCATCCTCCAGCAGGCGATCCGGGACGTGGTCGCCGAGGTCGGCGACTCGCTGGTGGTCATGTCCGACCTCTGCCTGGACGAGTACACCGACCACGGCCACTGCGGCGTGCTGGCCGCCGACGGCAGCGTGGACAACGACGCCACCCTGGAGCGCTACGCGGAGATGGCCCGGGTGCAGGCCGACGCGGGCGTCCACCTGGTCGGCCCGTCAGGAATGATGGACGGTCAGATCGCCGTCGTCCGGCGGGCGTTGGACGAGGCCGGGCACCAGGACACCGGCATCCTCGCCTACACCGCCAAGTACGCCTCGGCCTTCTACGGCCCGTTCCGGGAGGCCGTCGGCTCCTCGCTCAAGGGCGACCGCAAGGCCTATCAGCAGGACCCGGCCAACGCCCGCGAGGCGCTGCGCGAGCTGGAGCAGGACCTCGCCGAGGGCGCCGACATGGTGATGGTCAAGCCGGGCATGGCCTACCTGGACATCCTGCGCCAGGTCGCCGACGCCTCCCCGGTGCCGGTCTCCGCCTACCAGGTGTCCGGCGAGTACGCGATGGTCGAGGCCGCCGCCGCGAACGGCTGGATCGACCGGGAGCGGATGATCATGGAGACGCTCACCTCGCTCCGCCGGGCCGGTGCCGAGCAGATTCTCACCTACTGGGCGGTCGAGGCCGCCGGGATGCTCAAGTAGCGGACGCGCACAGCGGAAGGCCGGGCCACCCCCGACGGGGGCGGCCCGGCCTTCCGGCTGTTACTTCCAGCCGTTGATGTGCGCGAAGCCCTCGCCGCCGCCCATCAGGTCGGTCGCGGTGGCGGCGCCGCCACCGAAGCCGCCGGCGATGGTGTTGGAGGTGTGGCCGACGCCCCACTCCATCCCGGCCACGAACGGGTGGTCGCCGGAGGCGACGAGGCCGCCGCCGCCCGCCAGGCCGACGTGGGCGAACGCCGGGGTGGCGGCACCCGCGAGCGCGAGCGCGGCGGTGGCGGTCAGGGCGGCCTTGGCCAGCATGCTCTTCATGGATCTGCCCTCTCTGTGGGGGCGCCCCAGCGGGCGCCCTTGCTGTGACTGGTGATCACCTCGGCCCGTCCGGCCGACGCCCCGCGCGCCGGTCCGGACGGACGGTCACCCGGTCGGCCGCAGCGGCTCGGCGGCCGGCCGGACACCTCGGTCAAGCCCGGAGGGCCCGGGGAGACCTTCCTCCCCGGGCCCTCCGTCCGTGCCATGCCCCTTGATCAGCCGATCAGGTGCGAGACACCCGCGTCGCCGGAGGACTGGGTGTTCTGGCCGACGTTGCAGATCTGCTTCGGGGTGCTGTTCAGGACGGGCACCTCGACCGGAACCGCGACGCCGACGACGGCGACGGCGATGTTGTGGACCTCCGGCAGGCAGATGTTCGCGTTGTCCAGGGTGTGGAAGTTCGGGCTGCCGTTGCCGTGGGTGCCGGTCTGGTTGGTGCCGCCGTTGCCCTGGACGGAGGTGGCGGCGCCGTCCGAGTCGACGATGGCGGAAGCCGAGCCGGCGGACATCGCGATGGCGGCGGCGGCCAGGCCGGCGGCGGCGAGGGACTTCTTGATCATTTCCGGTTTTCCTCTCAAGGGTGAATCGGGGAGCGATTCGAGGGTGGTTCAGGGGGTGGTGCGGAGGTGGGCTGTGGGAACGTCAGCCGACCAGGTGGGACACGCCCGCGTCGCCGTGGCTCTGGGTGCCCTGGCCCTGGGTGCAGTACTGCTTGCCACCGCTGTTGGCGATCGGGACCTCGACCGGGACGGCCACACCGAGGACGCCGACGGCGATGTTGTGGATCTCGGGGAGGCAGACGTTCGCGTTGTCCAGGAAGTGGAAGTTCGGGCTGTTGTTCCCGACCGTCCCGGTGAAGTTGGTGCCGCCGTTGCCCTCGATGGAGGCGGCTGCGCCGTCCGCGTCACCGATGGCGGAGGCGGGAGCTGCGGCGCCGGCCAGCGCGGCGACAGCCAGGCCGGCGGCGGCGAAGGACTTCTGGATCATGGGGAGATCCCTCTCTGAAATGCTTTCGGTTTCCGTGCGTAGCAACGCGTCGAACGCTCAGACCCGGTCTGCAGTCACTGACGTCCAGATCAAAGAATGACGGCACGGAAGGTTACGGGGATTTTTGAAAAGAGTCCGGGAGGCGCGTCCGGGAGTGGTTTCCGGTCGGATTATTAGGCCGAACCGGTTAAGGCCCGCAATCCGAACTCACGGTCACTCGTTGCGCAGATTGCTTTCCGGCTGCGGGTACCCGCAGCCCTCCCCGAAGGAACTCCGGTACTGGACCACCAGGACGTCCCCAGTACGGACAGGCAGAACGGTGAAAAGCATGAAGTTCTCCAAGCGGGCCGGCGCGATGCTGTTGGCGGTCGGTGCGGGCGTGCTCGCCTCCCAGGGAGCGGCCTCCGCCGCCTCGGTCAGCCCGGACCAGGTCGGAGCCCTGGAGGACAAGCTGTCCACCCAGCAGGTCCCGGCGGACGTGCCGCTCACCCCGCTGGGCAGCCACGTCACGGCCGGCATCCCGACCTCGCTGGTCATGCCGCCGGCGTCCGGCCGGACCACCGACAACGGGCTGCTGCCGAACCACCTGGTGCCCCAGCTGGCCACCGGCAAGGTCGGCCCGAGCGCCAAGGCCCAGCTGCCGCTCCCGCTGGTCGACCAGGGCGCCGACCTCGGCGAGGTGCTGCTGGAGGCCCCGGCCGCGCCGCTGCAGGCCAAGACCCCCGGCCTGGACGTGGGCAAGCCGCTGGCGCTGGTGCACGACGGCACCGGCCAGCTCGCCGACGGCCGGCTCCGGGTGGACGAGGTGGACCCGCACCTGGTGCCGGGCGCCGTGCAGACCGTCCCGGGGGCCACCGCGAGCCTCGGCGGCGACGAGAGCCGGCTCTCCGTCACCGACGAGGTGAACGACCTGGCCAACACCACCACCGCGACCGCCACCGGCGTGCTGCAGCAGTCCGACGCGACCGACACGGCCACCTCGACCGCCACCGGTCTCGTCCAGCAGAGCGGCCTGGTCGACCTGGCCCGGCTCTGACGCGGCCCTGGCCCGCGCCGGACGCGCCGGAGCCCGGCACCCCGCCTGGTGACCAGGGGTGCCGG
>NZ_JBHXEG010000038.1:0-72726 GCF_042724935.1 Kitasatospora sp. NPDC127060 | reverse complement strand
GAGGGCCTGCGCGAGTCCGCCGAGTCCTGGGCCGATCTGCTGCGCGACTGCCGCCGACGCGGCATGCGCGACCCTGAGCTGGTCATCGGCGACGGCGCCATGGGCCTATGGCGGGCGCTCGCCGAGGTGTTCCCGGCCGCACGGCCGCAAAGATGCTGGGTTCACAAATCCCGCAACGTCACCAACTGCCTGCCCAAGTCCGCACAACCCGGGGCGACAAAGGCGATGCAGGAGATCTACAACGCGGAATCCCGCACCCATGCCGAGAAGGCGATCGAGGCGTTCGCGAAGACCTACGGCGCCAAGTTCCCGAAGGCCGTCGCGAAGATCACCAACGACGCGGAGGAACTGCTCGCGTTCTACGACTTTCCCGCCGCGCACTGGATCCACCTGCGGACCACCAACCCCATCGAGTCGACCTTCTCCACCGTCAAACTCCGAACTAAGGTCACCCGCGGTGCCGGCAGCCCCGCGGCCGCGCTCGCGATGGTGTTCAAGCTGGTCGAGTCCGCCCAGGCCAGGTGGCGCGCGATCACCGGCGCCCACCTGGTGTCCCTGGTCCGCGCCGGTGCGCGGTTCGAGAACGGCGTCCTGGTCGAGCGCGAGGAGCAGGCCGCGTGACCCTTCACGACATCCGGCAGAACGCAGACGAGCACGTCCGCTTCGCGCCTCCCTCGACGAGCTACAGCAGGTCGCTGAGGCGCACGAGGTCGACGAACGGTGGAAATGCCTGAGCGGCGCCACGAGCCGGCATGTCACCCTGAGGTCGCCCAAGGGTAGACCGCTGGACCGTCGCAGGAGTGAGCAATGAAGTATGTCGATCTCGATGCCCGAGTCGGCGAACTGACCGGGGTCCTCGACCCTGGCCCCTACCTCGAGCTTCTGCCCGCGCTGAGCATCAGCCTGCCCCCGGGCGCCAGGGCGTTCGCCACTGACCCGAGCCACTACGACTTCGCCGGGCAGCGCTGCGTCAAGGACCTGACGCTCCACCAGGCAACCTTCCTCCAGGAGGGTCAAGCCCTCGACCTCCGCCTCCGTCACAACTGTTGGAAGCACGAGGAGGACCTGGTCGTTCGTTATGCGGGGGTGACAGCCGTCCAGATCAGCACTCCGAACGAGCCCTCGACCTGGGACAACCTCGGCACGCTGATCTTGGACGAGATCCTTCCGCACGACCAGGGCTGCACTCACGAGATGGCCTTCAGACCCGGGTCGGTCATCGTCACCTGCAACGACATCACCGCTACCTGGGTCGCAGCGCACTGCCCCGAAGGCCATGGAGGCTGAACAAGCTCGGTGCCTCACCCACAAGTCTTGACTATTGCTCGGAAATCAGAAGCTTGATCGCTGGATCGCCGAGGGGTTCTACGAGGTTGCGACATGAGTTCCGTCGTGGACCTCACACCCGAACTTCCCAAGGCCGGTGCCAGACCGCTACTACGAGGACTGCATCGAGCGTCTCGGCGATCTGGCCGACTGGTTCTTCCGGCTTGAAGAGGGCCACTACCCGAAGAGTTCCGGACCACTGCCTGAGCTCCGATAAACAATGACGGCCACGGGGTGCTGGTGCTCTCGCACCTGGACCCCGTGGAGCGGGATCAGGTACCTGGCTACCCGGCTGGGCCTCAGACGCCAGGCGGAAGAACCTCGATGATCTCGGCGATGCCAGCGAGAGGTTGGGCTTCGTGCATTGCTATTACGTCACCAGGCTTGAGATGCCGCCACTGCTCGGGTTGAAGGGGGGCCAGACGCACGTCGGCCGTCTCTCCCGGACCGAGTTGCGGCGCGAACTCCACCCAGATCCTTGCGATGTTCAGATCTCGTTGCCCGTCTGCGGTGCGGTTGCCGATGTCCCACAGCGGCCTGAGTCGCCCATCCCCTGAGAAGGTGCTCTGGCGTCCGCCCTCGTCGGCGCCCAGCAGAGTCAGCGTCGCGCGAACGGTGCCGTGCCTAACTTCCCAAGCCCGCCACTCACACCAACGGCGGCTGCGGTCGAGCATCATCTGCCGGGCGGCCTCGGCGAGCATCTCCCAGAAGCCGGTGGACACGGGATGGACGTCGGCGATCTCGATCAGCACGTCCAGCGCCATCTCCCATTCCTGGAAGGCGATCTCCTCGCGAACATTCCCGACCGACTGGCCGTTCTCCGCCATGGCGTCCTCAGGCAGCAGTTCGACAGCCCGCCGAAGAAGTGTGAACGCGTCATCCATACGCTGGATTCTCGCCTGGTCCCAGGGCTTTGTCACAGACGACCTGACCCAGAAGCTACGCGAGGGATGGCTCGGCGAGGTCGAGGGCCTCCAAGTCAGCCTCGCAGGCGCCCGACATCACATGCCGCTGGGATGCGTGGACAGCCAGTCGGGGTGCGCGGCTTTGAGAGCGTCCCTGACCGCGGCACTGGGCGCGAATACATCCCCGCCACCGTCATAGGGGTGATAGAGCCAGCCAAGATTGAGCGGGGCCAGGGTGACTCCTGCGATCACCTCGTCGGCCACGAGCCGCAAAAGCGGATCAAGAGCTTGCCTGTTACGCGGACGACGACTGATGTATTCGTGCTCGTAGAGGATGTCATCCGGGAAGTCGTCGTCATGAACCCAACTGCCCCAGTGCTGGGCATCCGGGTCGACCCTCTGGAGGTCCGCCATGCGCGTGACAGGCTCAGGGTCTCCGTTCCACTCCCGGGTGACCACATACAGCTCGTCGTCGCTCTGCCCCAGCTCGGCCAGCAGCGTGTGATGGCGTTCGAGGAGGATGCCGTACTCGGTCTCATCGTCCGGGTATCGCTTCGATCCGGGGAGGCTGTGAAAGCGCACCCATCGGTCGGGATAGGCCCGGCGCATCGGGATGTCCTGCTGCGGTGCAGGCCATTGCCGTTGCCACAAGGCACAGAGCGCTTCGAGATCAAGGCCGGGAGTACTTCTGTTCACCGCTCCATGATCGGGCATCGATGCGTCGGCTGACCTTCCACCCCCCCGTCAACGAGCGGCAGGACCGGCGCGGAGGGAACGGGACCAGGTTCAGAGAAGCAGGCGTGTTCGTGCGCACATGACGTTCCGTAGGGACGGCCGCAGGAGCCGAGTTCGACCCGGCGCTTGTCGAAGTGCTCGTTGAACTCGCTCCATCCGGTCTCGGTCTGTCCGAAGAGAACACCGCCCACCAGCGAGCAGCCCTGGACGCCCACGACCGGGAACTCGCCCGAGCGGACCGGCTGGCACCATTCGTCCGGCACCGGCTCCAAGCCCGCCGACAGGAACTCGCGGCCTTCCTCACCGAGACGGTCAGCATCGACCCGGACACCAAGGCGGAGAACCCGTGAGCCCTCACCTGCCCACCGACGAGCAGGTCCGCACCGCGATGGAAGCCGAACTCGCCGGGAGCGAGGCAGTCGGCCGACGCGCCACCGTCACCACCGTCGAGAAGCGCCTCCGTGTCACCCACGCGACCTTCTACCGCAACTACCCGGAACTGATCACCTGGTTCGAGACCCGGCTCGCCGACCGGAACCGCTCGGCCACGACCCCGAAGAACAGCGCCCGTGCCGACGACGAGAACGCCCGTCTCCGGTGGGAGAACAGCGACCTGCCCAAGCTGGTCCGCATCTACGCCGAGGCGATCCGCCAGCTGACCGTAGACAAGGCCGCCCTGGAGGACGAGCTGCAAGCGCTGAGCGGGGTGACCAGCCTCACCGAACGCCGCCTCCACAACACGGACATCGGACAGAACTGAAGGCCTCGCATGACCTCGAAGTAGCCACCGGGTGCTCCGGCCCGGTGCGGTCGGCGACCCGGGCGGCGCCGACCCGTCATCAACCCAGGGATGAAGCGCTCCCCGGAAGCCCTGGAGCCGCTCCGAAATCCGATGGATCCTCCGCCGCGAGCGAGGCACAATCCCGGTGAACCGCGGCGGGGGGAGCTTATTTGGACGTGTTCGCGTGTGCCGGGTGCTGTACCGAGCTGACGGCGCCGGTGTCCGAGGTCGCACTTCCCGTCCACACCGATCATGGTGCCTGGGAGGAACTTCACCCTCCGCTGATGGAGCCGGGGACGTACGCCGTCGACCCGCGGCCCACCGGGCCGCCCTGGCGGTTGTGGCAGGAAGTCGGAGAGGAAGCGGCTGCCCGGCAGGTGGTGTACGCCCCGGTGTACTCCGTCTCCTTCGGCGCGCGGGGCAGGATCGTCATCGCGCCAGGTGACTCCCGGTCGATGACTCTGATCCTGGAGAAGTGCGAGGGCTACTGCCGGGGCGTGGACGGCCGGGCCGGGCCCAATCTGGCCTGTGCGGGGTGCGGACGAGCCGTGGCGACCCGGATCGACGACTGCGGCTCGTGGCAGACCGTGTGGCTGGAGCCCGACGCGGTCCTCTGCCGTCCCTCGGGGCTCCCGGACGGCCCGCTGCCCGGCTGGGCGGACCTGGAGCGTGCAGAACACCGCATCCCGCCCGTCGAACCCGACGGGTCGTGGAGCCGCCGCTGGGAAGCCGCGGTCGGCGTCGCGCTGGCCCACCTCGTGGCGGCCACCGAGAACCACCCGGTGACGCTCCCCGCCGGCCCCGTCACCGAACTGCTCGACCACGCCGTGGCCCGCTACCTCCCGCCCGGGCCCGACCCCCGCTCGGTGGGGTTGGCCGGCCCGGGCATCCCCGAGCCCCGGCCCCGCCCCGACGTCCTCCTCGTCCCCCGCCACCCCGGCACGGGCGAGCCGTGGTGCCCACCCGACCGCGAGGCGACGGTAGTGCCGCTGGACAGCGGAGTCTGGGCGTACCTCACCAGCCCAGGGGAGACCTCGCCGACGCCCGCCACCGGGGTTCTCCCGGAGGGCGTTCTACGCGACGATTACCCACTGCCATCGCGCCCCTGGTACCCCCTTGAACCCCACGACGGTGCCTTCAGGGACACCCTGGTCGGGCTGCCCGCGATCTGCAGCCCCCGGCTGCGCAGGTATCACGACGCCGCGTACCGATCGTGAGCGCCTGATGGACGCCGGGTGTTGGCGGTCTCGCAATTCCCCACCCGTACGGTCACGTTTCGCAATGGGGCTGGCGGTTGCGGGTGGATACGCACGGTCAGGAGAGGTCTAACGTCGCCTCTCCTGGCCGTTCACATGGACAGCGGGTCGACCGGCGGCCATGGGTAGCCCAGTTGCTCGGCATCGTGCGAACCTCCCCAGACCTCGGCGGTGGCACGGGGATCGCCTGCGGTCAGCCGCGCTTCGAGGTGCTCGGCCTGGCCCGATGGGTCGTCTGCGGAGATCGGGAGGGTCATCCCGAACTGGAGCCAGGGCCGGTCTGCATCGGCCCGGTTACGGGGATGCGTCAGGACGACGTGGATTCGATCCGGTTCGTTGCGGGAGGCCCAGACGCCTTCCAACTCGCAGTCCCATCTGGCCAGCCAGTCCCCGCGTCTCCTCAGTCCCGCCTCAAGCAGCCGCGCAACCGCTCCTGCCGGCCACTCCCAACTGCGGTCCTCTTCGGCTCGCAGGACCTCGGCCTGGTACTGACCTGCGGTGAACCGAAGCTCCGGCAGGTCGAAGTCCGGGTAGGCCAGGTCGCGCCAGTCCGTCCAGACAACAAGATCCCCGTCACGCCTGACCGTCATGTACAGGGCACCACAGCACTCCTCCACGCCGCACCCGGACCAAGCGAGACGAACCTCATGTGGCGTCGCCGTGGCATGCAACGGCCCGTCTGGGCCCAACAGATACCGGGGGCCTACTCCCAGGTGCCGGGAGCCTCCCACGCCACCGGGGACCACCTCGGCCAGAAGATCCCGGCCATTGACGATCGGGCGGACCTCCATGCCGCCCTCGTCGAGCGGTGGGCACACGATGCTCAGACTGAGAAGGTCCGGTCTCATGGTCATCGGCCAATGCTCGCGGAGCCGACTCGCAACTGTCATGTGAATTCACGTGGCCTCCGCTCAGGACGGTAGTCGGGCCGCTCTGAGGCACGCTCGCCTCTGGACACCCTCTGGAACGACGGTGGTCGAACCGTCCCAGCGTCCGTGACCGTCCCTCCAGGGTTGCGCGTGCGAGCTTGGTGTTCGAGTCAAGGAGTCGTTGTCGACTGGCCGTCGGCCTCCGGGAGGAGTTGGAGCGCGCTGATCCAGGGTGAGTCGCCGGTCTTCTGGAACGCGCGGACCCTCCAGCGTCCTGTGGGCAGGTGGACGGGGGCATGGTCCGGCTCGCCTCTGCCGTCCGGGTAAGGCATGCCGAGGTTCTTGCCGGCCTCGGCCGAGTCCATGAGGGCCGCCGGTCCGTCGGTCGCCCAGAGGCCGCACTCCTCCCACGGCGTCGCCGGGTTATTCAGCGCGGCTTCGGTGGCGGCGAGCAGCTCGACGTCGGAGTCGGCAGCGAGCCAGCGCATGAAGGCCCTCTGCTCGGGCAGGTAGCAGGTGGTGGCGGGCTCGTCGCCCAGCACCAGCGCGGAGACGTCGCCGCGGCCGCGCAGGCCGATTACTTCGGCCAAGCCCTCGACCCCGCAGGCCCGGTCGTAGTCGTCGGGCTGGTCACTGTCACCGATGATCATGCCGTCCTCGGTGCAGCCGCCCCAGTACTGGAGTGCGGACACCGGGACGACGATCAGCGGACCACCCATGGATTCGACCCAGGTCAGATCGAGGGTCATCCGGACGGCATGTGGATCAGTACTCATGTGCGCAGTGTGCCGCTGATCAGTGACAAGCAGGGAACCTAGTGAGTACCTGCACGGCGGACAGCGGACAGAACTGAAAGGCCCCCATAACTACACGGCGAGAGCCTGTCTGATGAACCATCACCTTGTGTACCCACGGAGTCAGAGGAGCATCGAGCCGGGACGACTGCGGTGTGGTAGCGGTCGGTGAGTTTGTCGATTGGGTTGCGCCGGGTCGGAGCTGCTGAGAGCGCGGAGTACCGTTCGTGTGTTCGCGGTAGATGTGTCCGCTCGCTAACCGCTCGGAGCGGGGGTTGCTACGGCCCTGCTGTTCAGGGAGATCACGCTACGGAGTCTCGGTTGGCGACTGGCGTTTCCGGGACGGCCCGTGCTCGGCGGTCAGGAGTCGGCGTTGGGGGCTTGGCGGGGGGCGCGGAAGAGGCAGCCGATGGCTGCGGCGAGCACGATGACGGCGACGACGATGAGGGAAGCCGACAAACCGCTGATGAACGCGTCCTGGACGGCCTGCGTCAGGGCGGGGCCCTGGGGGCCGGCCTGTTCGGCCACCTGCAGGCCAGCGGCGGCGGAGTCGTGGACGGAGTCGGCGGCCTGGGGCGGGAGTTGGTCGATGCTGGAGGGCAGGGTGTCGCGGTAGTGGCTGCCGTAGACGGAGCCCATGAGGGCGATGCCGATGGCGGAGCCGACTTCGCGGGTTGTGTCGTTCATCGCGGAGGCCACGCCTTGCTGACCGCGGCCAAGGGATCCGGTGATGGCGGCGGTTCCGGCGGCTCCGGTCAGTCCGATGCCGAGGCCGCACAGGACCAGGCCGCCGAGGAAGGGCAGGTATCCGGAGTCGGCGTGGACGCGGGAGATGGCGAACAGACCGCCGCTGAGCAGGGTCAGGCCGGCGGCCATCACGGCCTTCATGCCGAGCCGGGTGACGAGGTGCGGGGTGATGTGGGAGGTGGGCAGCACGACGACGGCGACGGGGACGAGGGCGACGGCGGCTTTCAGGGGGCTGTAGCCCAGGATGAGCTGGAGGTACTGCAGGCCGACGAAGAAGAATCCGAAGACGGCCATGAACTGGACCAGCACGGTGACGGCACCGGCGCGGAATCCGGGGATGCCGAACAGGTGCGGGTCGAGGAGTGGTTGGTCGTTGCGCAGCCCGGAGAAGGCGTAGGCGGCGAAGCCGACGACGGTGACGGCCAGGGCGGCGAGGACGAGGGGTTCGGTCCAGCCCTGCTCGTTGCCCTCGACGATGGCGAACACCAGGCAGCCGATGGCGACAGCGGTGCAGGTTGCGCCGATGACGTCGGGCCGGTGGGGGTGCGGGTCCTTGGTGTTGGGGGCCAGGGTTGCCGCGGCAGCGCCTGCGACCAGGGCGGTGATGGCGCTGGCGACGAAGATGGAGCGCCAGGAGAACTGCTCCAGCAGGGCGCCCGCGGCGAGCATGCCGATGATGGCGCCGGCCGCGGCGAAGCCGGACCACACCGCGACGCCCTTGGCCCGTTGTTCGGCCGGGAAGGCGGCGGTGATCGTGGACAGGGTGCCGGGCATGATCATGGCCGCACCGATGCCCATGACGATCCGCCACACGATCAGATGGGTGGTGGTGTCGGAGAAGGATGCCGCGAGGGAGGCAGCGCCGAAGACGGCGGTGCCGGCGACCAGGACGTGGCGTCGGCCGATGCGGTCGCCGATCGCGCCCAGCGGCAGGACCAGCGCGGCAAGGGCGACGGTGTAGGCGTCGGCGATCCATGTGAGTGAGGCGTTGGTGGCGGACAGGTCCACGGCGAGGTCGGGCAGGGCCAGGTTGAGGGCCGAGACGGAGGCGACCACCAGGACGAGGGCCAGGCACATGGCGAACAGGACGCCGCGGTGGCCGGCCCGGCCTCCGGCGGCCTCCTCGGATGTCTGGAGGGGGGTGCTGGGAGAGGTCGTCATGGGGATCACGTCCCTTGGATCAAGGGTGGCCGGTCGGGGGTGAGGCAGCGAGCCTCGATTTCCGATGAGAGCATCAACTTCGATGAAGTCAGGCAAGACGGGGCGTGTCCTGGCCCGCTGTCACCGTTTCGGGGGGCGCGGGGCCCGTGGGGTTCGGGCCTGGGGCCGTGATGGCCTGGCGACGTCATGCGCCGGCGGCGGGTGCGCCGGTTCGGAAGGTGACGTTGTCGCCGGCGAGCTGGGCTGGCAGGCCGATCGCGCCTGTCAGGAGGGCGTTGAGGTGGAGGCCCTGGGGGATGTTGTGCAGGGGGATCGGCTGGTCGAAGATCTTCGCGAGCAGTTGCGTCCCGTCCTCGGGCAGGCCGCCGGACACCGGGTGGAGGTCGGTGAAGACGATGGTGTTGGCGGCGCCTGCGGAGGTCTCGGCGGTGATGGTGCTTGCCCCGACCAGGGGCAGGAGGACCTGCGCGTCGACGTAGCCGGGCCGGTCGCCGGCGGTGATGCCGAGGCCGAGGGCGCTGGAGAGGTTGTCGTAGGACAGGAAGGCGCCGGCCTTGGCGGAGTCGGCATGGGCCGCCTGCTCGTCGCCTGACTGCCGCACGCCGGTGAGGTCGAGGTCGAGGGCCGCCGCGGCGGCGAGGACCGGGTGGCGGCGCGCCGCTGCGATGGGCATGACGGGCACGGGGACTCCTTGTTCTTGGCCGCTACGGCCGGTCGGCGGTGGACGCGTCGAGCAGCTCCGCGTCCCGGCCCAGGGCTGTGGCCCGCTGCCGTGTGGCGGCCTCGGGCTCGGCGGACCAGTGGGGCTGCGCGGCGGTGGCCCGGGCCTTCGGGCCGGGGCGCGGTGCGATCGCGGCGCAGGCGATGGCGGCGATCGCCAGAATCGCTGCGATGACTTCCATCGACGAGGTGAAGCCGGAAATGAAGGCGTCGCGGACGGCGGCGGCCAGCGCGGGCCCCTGGGCACCGAGGTGGGCCGCGACTTCGAGCCCGCCGGCGGCGGAGTGGTGCACGGTCTCGGCGGCCTGGGCGGGCAGGCGGGACAGGTCGTCGGGCAGTGC
The DNA here is from genome assembly GCF_042724935.1 of Kitasatospora sp. NPDC127060. Lineage (NCBI taxonomy): Bacteria > Bacillati > Actinomycetota > Actinomycetes > Kitasatosporales > Streptomycetaceae > Kitasatospora > Kitasatospora sp. NPDC127060. Next base: position 63,091 of record NZ_JBHXEG010000038.1, on the reverse strand, counting down.
GGAGCGGTAGTGGCTGGAGAACACCGAGCCCATCAGTGCGATGCCGATCGCGGAGCCGACCTCGCGGGCGGTGTCGTTCATGGCCGAGGCCACCCCCTGTTTGTCGGGGCCGAGGGAGTCGACGATGGAGCTGGTGCCGGTGGCGCTGGTCAGGCCGATACCGGCCCCGGCGAGGATCAGGGCGCCGAGGAAGGGCAGGTAGCCGCTGTCGGCGTGCAGGCTGGTCAGCCAGAACATGCCGCCGGCCAGGCACAGCAGGCCGACGGGCATGACCGTCTTGACGCCCAGGCGCGTGGCCAGGCGTGGTGTGACCACTGAGGTGGGCAGGACGACGGCCGCGACCGGTATCAGTGCGACCGCGCTGTGCAGCGGGCTGTAGCCGAGGATCAGCTGGAGGAACTGCAGACCGACGAAGAAGAACCCGAAGACGGCCATGAACTGCACCAGGATCGCCAGCGTGCCCGCGCCGAAGCCGCGCAGTTTGAACAGGCGCGGGTCCAGCAGCGGGTGTCGGCTGCGCAGGCCCAGCACCACGTACGCGGCCAGCGCCACCACGGCGACCGCGAACGCGGCGAGGACCTCCAGGCGGGTCCAGCCCCGGTCGTTGCCCTCGATGATCCCGTAGACCAGCGCCCCCACCGCCAGCGCGGTGGTCACCGACCCGGGGAAGTCGAAACGCTCCCGCACCGAGCTGCGGGTCTCCGGGGCCAGCAGCAGCGCGGCGAGCGCGCACACCAGCGCGGTGGCGGCGCTGGCCCAGAAGATCGACTTCCAGGAGAACTGCTCCAGCAGGCCGCCGGCGGCGAGCATCCCGATGATGGCCCCGGCCGCGGCGAAGCCGGACCAGATCGCGACCCCGCGGTCCTTCCGGTCCTCGGGGAGGACCGCGGTGATGGTCGACAGCGTCCCCGGCATGATCATGGCCGCGCCCAGGCCCATCACCACCCGGCACACGATCAGGTGTGAAGTGGAGGAGGAGCAGGCCGCGAGGACCGCGGCGGCGCCGAAGACGACGTTCCCGGCGATCAGGACCTTGCGGCGCCCGATCCGGTCACCGAGCGCGCCCAGCGGCAGGACCAGCGCGGCCAGGGCCACGGTGTAGCCGTCGGCGATCCAGGTCAGCGCCGAGTTGGTGGCGCCCAGTTCCACGGCGAGGTTCGGCAGCGCGAGGTTCAGCGCGGAGACCGATGCCACGACCAGGACGAGGGACAGGCACATGGCGAAGAGCGCGCCGCTCTGGCGGCCATGGCCTGTTCGGACGGGGGAGTTTCTGCTCTCGAGCATCGCCATGCCCTCATCGTAACTGATGCTCTTATCAGTTACGACCAGATCATCAGTCGCGATGTACGGGCGGGCCTGCAGGGCCGGGGGACGCGGCAGACCCCCGCGCCGTGGAACGGGGCGGGGGTCTGGGTGGGCGTGCGGCCAGCGGGCCGGGGTCAGGGGAGGTCGGGCAGGGGGTGGGTGGCGATCTCGCGGGCCTCGTCGGTGGGGAGCCCGAGCATGCGCAGGATCATCTCGGCCATGTTCTCGCCGGCCTGCGCACCGAGATCTCGCGCCGAGTTGAGCTGGAGCAGGCCGATCAGCGCGCCGCCGACCGCCGACAGGGCCACGAGCGGGTCTTCGAAGGTGAAGCGGCCGGACGCCTTGCCGATTTCCAGGTCGCGCAGGGCGCGCGGTCCGAGCCCGGTGGCGGCGTTGATGTGCGGCAGGCCGCGCAGGCGCAGGATCTGGGTGATCTCGGGGTGCGAGGCGGCTAGCCGCAGCGTGAGGCGGACGCTGGCGGCGAAGACCGCGGCCGGGTCGTCGATGCCTTCGGTGACGCTGTCGAGCAGCTGGCCGTACTCCTCCAGGGCGTCGCCGACCGCGGCGTCGAAGAGGTCGTTCTTGGTCTCGAAGTGGTTGTAGAACGTGCCGAAACCCACGTCGGCGCGTTCGGCGATCTCCTGGATGCTGGCCGAGGTCTCGCCGGTCTCAGCCAGGATCTGCCGCGCGGCGGCGATCAACGCCTGGCGGGTACGCGCACGGCGGCGCTCGAAGCGGTTGGCACTGGCGGGGCCGTCGGTGGTGTCGAGCTGGTTCGGCATACCGCCAGTCTAGGCACATTCAGATCTGATGACTCCATCACTTTAACCCTTGACGATCGCACCGCCAGGACTGATGCTTCTATCAGTTAAGAGATTCCCATCAGAAGCATGTCCGTTTGCCATCCCTGACGGAGCCCACACATGTCGAACGAACGAGCCCGCCCGCCCGGGCCCGCCACCGCCCACCAGGACCTGCACAGCGAGCACGGGGCGCTGCGCGGGGAGCACCCGGGCCGTGCCCGGCAGCCCGTGATCAAGGTGGCGGACCTGGCCTGGCTGGAGTTCGAGAAGCCGGACCTGTCCCGCGCCGAGGTGTTCGCGCGCGACTTCGGCTTCGCCGTCGCCGCGTGCACCGGTCAGGCGCTGTACCTGCGCGGCACGCTGCCCGGTTCGGCGTGCGTGGTGCTGCGCCAGGGGCGCGCCTCCCGGTTCCTCGGGCCGGTGTTCCGGGCCGCCGAGCGTGCGGATCTGGACCGCCTGGCCCGGGCCACCGGCCGGCCGGTCCGCGACCTCGGGGACTTCGGCGGCGGGCAGGTCGTGGACCTGATTGACCCGTCCGGTTTCCCGGTCCGCGTCGTCCACGGCACCGAGCAGCTTCCGGCCCTGCCCGAACAGCCCCCGCTCCTGCTCAACTTCGGCGGCAGCCGGGCCCGGACCAACGCCACCCAGCGCCCGCCGCGCGAACCGGCCCGCATCCAGCGGCTCGGCCACGTGGTCCTGGAGACACCGAGGTTCACCCGGGCCCTGGACTGGTACCTGGAGACCCTGGGCCTGATCGTCAGCGACTTCCTGTTCCTGGACGGCCGGCGCGACCGCGGACCGACGATGGCGTTCATGCGCTGCGACCAGGGCACCGTCCCGGTCGACCACCACACCCTCGCCATGCACCTGGGCCCGCGCACCGGCTACGTCCACTCCGCCTACCAGGTCACCGACCTCGACGCGATCGCCGCCGGCGGGCAGTACCTCGCCGAGCGCGGCTACAAGCGCAGCTGGGGCATCGGCCGGCACATCCAGGGCAGCCAGCTCTTCGACTACTGGCGCGACCCGGACAAGCTGATGGTCGAGCACTTCGCCGACGGCGACCTGTTCTCCTGCGACCTGGAACCCGGCTGGGCCCCGATGTCCGCGTCCGGCCTGGCCCAGTGGGGCCCGCCCGCCACCCGCGACTTCCTCGGCGCCAACCCCACCCCCGCCCTGATCCGCGAGGTGGTGCGCGCCCTGCGAGCCGACAACGAGATCGACCCCGGCCGTCTGCTGGGCCTGATGAAAGCGATGAACCGATGAGCGTCAACGTCCTGCGCACCGCCGACGGCTGGTACGCCGTCCGTGAGCAGCGCGCCGTCCGGGTGCGGACCGCAGCCGCCACCACCGCCGAACTGCTGGCCGACCGGGGTGCCGTCACCGCCGCCGTGAACAGCACAGACCCCGGCGTGCCGGTCGCCGACCTCGCGGTGCTGTCCCCCATCACCCCAGGGCGCCGGGTCGTCGCCCAGATGACGAACTTCGCCTCGCACGCGGCCGACGCGGGACTCGACCCGAAGAACGTCCCACTCACCTTCTTCCGCAAGGCCTCCGGGTCGATCAGCGGCCCGTACGAGAACATCGTCAAGCCCGCCCACGTCCGGCTGCTCGACTACGAGGTGGAGATCGGCCTCGTCATCGGCGCACCGCTCCCGGTCGGCACCGAGGTCTCCGCCGCGAACCTCGCCGACCACGTCGCCGCCCTCGTGGTCACCAACGACGTCTCCGCCCGGGACCTGCAGCTGCCCAAGACCCAGTTCTACGAGGCCAAGTCCTATCCCACCTTCACCCCCACCGGACCGGTGCTGGTGCTGCTGGAGGAGGGCGACCTCGACCGGTTCGCGGAACTGCGGCTGCGCCTGTGGGTCAACGGCGAGCTGCGGCAGGACATGCCCGCCGCCGACATGATCTACCGGCCGCTCGAAGCCCTGAGGGCACTCAGCGGTTTCCAGCGGTTGGACCCCGGTGATCTGCTGCTCACCGGCACTCCGGTCGGCACCGCGCTCAGCGCGCCGCCCAAGCCGGTCGAGATCCTCGGCTCGCTGTTGCCGGCCGCGACCAAGTGGCGGCTGTTCTTCAAGGCCCAGGCGAAGAACCCCAGGTACCTGCGGGACGGCGACGTGGTGGAGGCCGCCGTCGCCACCGATGACGGCGCTCTCGACCTCGGCCGCCAGCGCACGACGGTGAGGTACGCGCGATGACCGAGGACCTGCTGTGGCCTCGCTACTGCGGCCCCGACGACCTGGCTCCGATCGAGGCCGTCCCGCTCCAGGCACGGGGTCTGCCCGGTTCGACGTACGACCTGCTCGTGCGCGCGGCGGGCAGGTGGCCGGACCGCACCGCCCTGACGGTGCTGCCCGAGGCCGCCCGGTGGCGCGAGCCGGCGCGACTGACCTTCGCCTATCTGCTGGAGCGGGTGCACCGCTACGCCAACCTGCTGCACCGACTCGGCGTGGGACGCGGCGACGCGGTGGCACTGATGGCCCCCAACTGCGCCGAACTGATCCCCGCGACACTCGCCGCGCAGCTCGCCGGCATCGCCGCGCCGCTCAACGGCTCTCTCGCCCCCGCGCACCTGGCCGAGCTGCTGCGGCGCTCCGGCGCCCGGGTCCTCGTCGCCGCAGGACCGGAGCTGGCGCCGGACGTCTGGGCGAAGCTGCCCGAACTGGCCGAAGGGCTCGACGCGGTCCTGGTGCTTCGGCCCACGGCGGCAGCCGGCGATCCCGAACCGCTGCCGCAGATCGACGGGGTGCTCATCGCCCACCTCGCCGACCTGGCCCGGGCCGAGGACGCGTCCGCCTTCACGGGAGAACCACCCCGGCCTGGCGACCTAGCCGCGTTCTTCCACACCGGCGGCACCACCGGCACCCCGAAGCTCGCCGCACACACCCACGGAGGCGAGGTCGCCAACGCCTGGATGATCGCCGCGAACTCGCTGCTCGACAGCGACGCCGTCGTCTTCGCCGCACTGCCGCTGTTCCACGTCAACGCCTTGGTGGTCACGCTGCTGGCGCCGCTGTTCAAGGGCCAGCAGGTGGTGTGGGCGGGCCCGCTCGGCTACCGCGAACCCGCCCTGTACGGGGAGTTCTGGTCGATCGTCGAGCACTACGGCATCGCGGCCATGAGCGCCGTGCCGACCGTCTACCAGGTGCTCGCCCAGTGCCCGGTCGGCACGCCGGACATCAGCAGCCTGCGGTACGCCATGGTCGGCGCGTCGCCGCTGCCCGAGGCCGTGCGCGCCGCATTCGAGGCCCGCACCGGGGTGACGCTGGTCGAGGGCTACGGCCTGACCGAGGCCACCTGCGCCAGCGCCCGCAGCTTCCCCGAGACACCGCGCCCCGGCGCGGTCGGGCAGCGCATGCCCTACCAGCGGGTGAAGGTCGTCCACCCGGTTTCGGGGGCGGAGCTGCCCGTCGGGCGGACCGGCCTGCTGGCGATCGCCGGCCCGACCGTGTTCGCCGGCTACGTCACCAGCCGCGACACCCAGGGCCGTCCGGTGCTCGACGGCCTCGGCAGGCTCGTGGACGGCTGGCTCGACACCGGTGACCTGGCCCGGCTCGACGTGGACGGGTTCGTCCATCTGGTCGGCCGCGCCAAGGACCTGATCATCCGTGGCGGCCACAACATCGACCCGTCCGTCATCGAGTACGCGCTGCTCGCCCACCCGCACGTCACCGGCGCCGGGGCGGTCGGACGCCCGGACCCGCACGCCGGCGAGGTCCCAGTGGCGTATGTGACCCTCGCGCCGGAAGCAGACGTGAGCGGGGACGAACTCCGCCAGTGGGCCGCCGAACGCGTCCCGGAACGCGCCGCCGCGCCGAAGTCCGTCACCATCGTCAACGCGCTGCCGGTGACCGATGTCGGCAAGCCCTACAAGCTCGCCCTGCGGGCCGATGCCACCCGGCTGGCTGTCGCAGAGGCCCTGGCCGGTCAAGGCCGCGGCGTGGGAGTCGACGTGGCGGTCGAGGACGGGTCCGTCCTCGTGTCCGTCACCCCCGGTGCCGGTGACCGCGAGGCCATCAGCGCGGTCCTCGACCAGTACGCCCTGCGCTGGACGTGGTCCCAGGCGACGCCCGGCCCGGTGGAGTCATGACCGCCGACACCGTCCCGGTGGTCGTCATCGGCGCCGGCCCCACCGGGCTGACGGCGGCGACCCTGCTGGGCCAGTACGGCATCGAGACCCTCGTGCTGGACCGCTGGGAGTCGGTCTACCCGCTGCCGCGGGCGGTCCACCTCGACGACGAGGTCTACCGGCTGCTCGCCCGCCTGGGCATCGCCGAGCAGTTCGCCGCGATCTCCCGGCCTGCCCACGGCCTGCGGCTCCTGGACCGCGACCTGCGGGTGCTGGCCGAGTTCCGGCGCGGCTCCGGCCTCGGCCGCCACGGACACCCCGAGGCCAACATGTTCGACCAGCCCCAACTGGAGGAGCTGCTGCGCGCCAACCTCGAACGGCACCCGACCGTTGCCCTGCGCGGCAAGGTGGAGGTCACCTCGATCGAGCAGTCCGACCGCGGCCCGGTGATGGTACGGCTCACCGACCGGAGCACCGGCGAGACCAGCACCGTGGCGGCCGGGTACGTGCTCGGCTGCGACGGCGCCAACAGCCTGGCCCGCAGGGCGATCGGCTCCACCATGCACGACCTGGCATTCGCACAGCGCTGGCTGGTCGTGGACGTCGCCACGGACGCCGACCTGGCCCAGTGGGAAGGCGTGCACCAGGTCTGCGACCCGGTGCGTGCGGCCACCTACATGCGCATCAGCGAGCGCCGCCACCGCTGGGAATTCCAGCTCCTACCCGGCGAAAGCGCCGACGACTACCGCGACATGACCCGCCTGCACCCCCTCGTCCGGCCATGGACCGGCGACCTCCCCGCAGACGCGCTGGAGATCGTGCGCACCGCCGAGTACACCTTCCGCGCCCAGATCGCCGACCGCTGGCGTGGGCGGCGCGTCTTCCTGCTCGGCGACGCCGCCCACCTCACCCCGCCCTTCATAGGACAGGGCATGGGCGCCGGCCTGCGCGACGCCGCCAACCTCACCTGGAAACTCGCCGCCGTCCTCGACGGCCGCCTCCCCGAACACGTGCTGGACAGCTACGAGACCGAACGCAAACCCCACGCCCGCTCGATGATCAACCTGGCCAAGCTGGTCGGCACCGCCATGACCGCCGGCGGGCACACCGGCAGCAGGTTGCGCCGCATCCTCGCGCCCCATCTGCACCGGCTCCCAGGCCTGAGCAACCGCATCCTCGACAGCCGAACCCCGGCCCTGCACCGCTCAGCCCTGGTCGACCGCGGACGGCTCGGTCTCGGCCTCGCGGGACGACTGTGCCCCAACGCACCGTTGCCGGACGGCCGACGCTTCGACGACCTCGCCGCAGGCCGCCACGCGCTGGTCACCTCCGCACCCGTCACCCCCGCGCTGCGCTCCGAAATCCATGACCGAGGTGGTGTCCTGGTCACCGCCTCGCCCGGCACCGCCCTGCACCGCTGGCTCCGCCAGGGCCGCACCGCAGCGGCGCTGGTCCGCCCCGACGGCACCGTCCGACGCACCGCATCCGACCCTGAGGCCCTGGGCCAGCTGCTGCCCGCATCGAGCTCCCACGGGCGCGTCCGGGGGTGATTCCGTGTCAGGGCGAGGCGGGTTGACGGACGCGGCGTGGGAGCGGATCGGGCCTCTGTTGCCGAAGCGGGGCGGACGTGGCCGTCCACGGCGTGATCACCGCCAAGTGGTCAATGGTGTGCTGTGGCGGCTGCGGACCGGGGCTCCCTGGCGCGCGATCTCCCCGAACGGTACGGGCCATGGCAGACCGTCCACGAGCGGTTCGCCCGTTGGGAAGTGGACGGGATATGGGCGACGTTGCTGGAGTACCTCCAGATTCGCGACGACGCGGTGGGCCGAGTGGACTGGACCGTTTCTGTCGACTCCACCATCAACCGAGCCCACCAGCACTCGGCCGGCTCCTGCAAAAGGAGGGCCGCAGACGGGGGCACGCTGGAAGATCCAGGCCATTCGCAGATGCGCCAGGCTCTGGGCCGCTCCCGTGGAGGCCTCACCACCAAGATTCACCTCGCCGTCGACGGCCGCGGCCTTCCACCGTCCATCGTGCTCACGCCGGGCAACATCAACGACGCTGCAGCTTTCAGCCAGGTCCTCGACAACGTCCGCAGCCCGCGTGCCGTGACGGGCCGACCTCGCACGACACCAGCACGGTTACTGGGCGACAAAGCGCATTCCAGCTGGGCGATTCGCCACTTGCTGCGGCGCCAAGGCATCGCTGCCACGATCCCCGAACGCCGCGACCAGATGGCCAACCGGCGACGTCGTGGGGACAAGGGCGGTCGCCCACCCGCCTTCGACAAGAACATCTACCGCACCCGCAACCTAGTCGAACGATGCTTCGCCCGTCTCAAGCAGTTCCGTGCCATCGCGACGAGATTCGACGAGCTCGCCGAACGCTACCGAGCTGGGATTGTCATAGCCGCTCTGGTCTTGTGGCTGCGAGAACCCGCCGGCTGATTATTTGTCAGACAGGCTCTAGGCCGCCAACATCACACACCGCCCCGGCGGGTAGTCAGACAGCACAACGCCCCGTTCGGCCAAGTGCAGGGCGGGGCTCTGTCGTTGGTGCTGACCTGCGGCTGTGCCGCACAGAACTGGTAGTCGCGTGTGTTGGGGTCGGCCATGACCGTCCAGGGCACGTCGTCGCCCCGCCCGACGTCGGCGAGCGTCGTGCCGAGGTCCTGCAACCGTGCGACCAACTCCGCCTGGTGCGCGGCCGATTCGGTGGCCAGATCCAGGTGCACCCGGTTCTTCACCGTCTTGGGCTCCGGGCGGGCGACGATGTCGATGCAGACGGCCGCCGGGTCGGGGTAGGCGAAGCCCACGGGTTCGAGGTTGGTCACACCCGGCCCCTCGCTGTCGACGGCCCATCCGAGCGCCGCCGCCCAGAACCGGCCGAGCGGGGCGGGCCCACCCGGGCAGGTGGTGAGTGAGGGCGCGTCAGCTGACGTGGCAGACGGCGGCGGGTCCGGTCCGGGGTGGACGGGCGATGCGGGCGGCGGCCGCGGGCCTGTGACGGACGGTGACGCGAGATCGATGCCGGTCGACCTGAGCACCCGGTCGTCGACTTCGTCTACCACGTCGAGGAGATACCGCACCACCGGTGCCCCGGAGCGGTGGCGGGCAGAGCCCGGCCCGGCCGGGCGCGCTCATCCCCTGCAGACACTGGCTACGGCCCTGTCGACCGCCGCTCCGGCCCGTAGCAGCCTGGGTACGGCCCCGTTCGGCGCCACCGAATCCGAATCACGTTTCGCCTGGTCAGAGTGGGTGGGGCTGCTCCCGGTGCGGTTCTGGGGCTGCGCGCGGCCGGGGCGGGGCGATACTGGAGAGGTGGAGCGAATCCGCGTGGTGAGTGGCGCGTGGCCCACGGCCCCCGCCCGACGGATCCGACCACGGCACGGCAGATCCGACGCCGTTCCCCCGCCAAGTCAACGCCTCGTTGACGAGTGCGAGGGCGGAGCGCCGGTGAGACGAGAGAAAGAAGTCAGCAATGAGTTACTTCGACCGTCGCGACCATGACCACGGACGTCGGCGTCGTCGTCGTCACCACCGCCGTAGGCGGTTCGGATTCTGGTGACGGTGGGGCCGATGAGGACTGCGTGGAGTAGTCCGTCATAGCTCAAACCAGGGGCCGGCGGCATCGCCGTCGGCCCCTCATCCTGTCCTCCGCATGCCGAACGGGGTGCCGACGTGCACGGTGCAACGTCCTCGGGGGGCCGGGCGGACCCGACCGCTGCCGACCAGGGCCCGGTCGCGGACTCACCCGACATCCCGCTACGCGAGCTCTTCCGCCGCTTCTGGCCGTGGGTCCGCCCGGACGTTCGGTGGCTCCCGTTCAGCGCGGCCCTGCTCGTCCTGGGCGCCTTCGGCGAGGTCGTCTCGGTCTGGCTGTTCAAGGACCTGATCGACGAAGTCCTCGTGCCGCGCCGCTTCGGCGACTTCTGGCTGCTCGCCGGGCTCATGCTGGGCGCGGCCGTCGTCGCCGGGCTGTTCACCTATGCGGGGACGTACACCAGCACCAGGACCGCCGAGCGGTACATGCTCCGGCTGCGCACCGACACCCTCGCCCATCTGCACACCCTGCCGCCCGACACCCTGGAGACCCGCTGGCGCGGTGACCTGGTCGCCCGGCTCACCACCGACATCGCCGCGATCGAGCAGATGGTGGCCACCGGGCTGGTCGAGGGCGCCGTGGCCACCGTCAGCCTGCTGCTGTTCACCGGCGCCGCGTTCTACCTCAGCTGGCCGCTCACGCTGGCCGCACTGGTGGTCGCACCCCTGTTCATCCTCGCCACCACCCTGTTCGGGCGGGGCATCCGCCGCCGGGAGCGGCAGGTCCAGCGCCGCGCCGGCGGTGTCACCGCCCTGCTGGAGGAGACGCTGCGCAATGCCGTCGTCACCCGGACCTACGGCCAGGAGGGCCGCGAGGTCGAACGGATCGACCGGGAGGGCCGGGCCCTCCTCAACGCCGAGCTCTCCGCCGCACGGGTGGCCGACCTCTACCAGCCCTTCATCGGGGTGCTGCAGCTGCTCGCGGGACTGGTCGTGGTGGGCGTCGGGGCCTTCGAGGTCATCCACGGCCAGCTGAGCCTCGGCGGCCTGCTCGCGTTCGCGGCCTTCATGGCCCAGCTCTTCGAACCCGCTCAGCAGCTGGCCGGGCTCGTCCCCCTGGCAGGCGTAGCCTGCGCCTCCGGCGAGCGCCTCCTGGAACTGCACGACCTGACCAGCCCCGTACGGGAACGCGACGGCGCCCGGGACACCGGGCCGGTGCGCGGCCGGATCACCTGCGAGGACGTCCGTGCCGCCTACCCTGGCGCCTCCGGGGCCCCGGTGCTGGCCGGCCTGGACCTCGATCTCCGCCCCGGCGGGACGCTCGCCGTGGTCGGCCCGAGCGGCAGCGGGAAGTCCACGCTCGCCAAACTGCTGGTCCGCTTCCTCGATCCGGAGAGCGGCACCGTCCGCCTCGACGGGCAGGACATCCGGGAGCTCACCCTCGCCTCCCTGCGCCGGGCCGTCACCCTGCTGCCCCAGCAGGCACCGCTGTTCCACGCCTCCATCGCCGACAACATCGCCTACGGCCGCGCCGCCGCTGCCCTGCCGGACGAGATCGAGCGCGCGGCCCGGAACGCCGGCGCCCATGACTTCATCACCGCACTCCCGGACGGCTACCGCACGGTCATCGGCGACGACGGCTTCCAGCTCTCCGGGGGGCAGGCCCAGCGCGTCGCCATCGCCCGGGCCTTCCTGCGCGACACCCCGGTCCTCGTCCTGGACGAACCCACCACCGGACTCGACCCGCACACCGTCGAACAGCTCATCCCCCCGCTGCGCCGCCTGATGGCCGGCCGCACGATCATCCTGATCACCCACGACCAGGCCCTGCTACCCCTCGCCGACGACGTGCTCGACCTCGGCCCGACCCCGGCAGCAGTCGCCGCCACCAACCCGGGGTGATCCCGAACCGGGGTGGGGGAGTCACTCAGTGCCGCGCCCCCTCGATGAGGTCCGCCGCCTTCTCCGCCGCCACGATCACCAGCGCGTTGCCGTTGCCGCGGGGCACCGAGTCCGGCCCGTTCGACCAGTGGCTGTGCGAGTCCGGCCCGGCAGTCCTCGTCCACGACGACCAGCCGCCGGAGGCTGACGCGCTCGGCGAGCGCCGTCTCCAACTCGTCGAGACTGGCCCGGCAGGTTCGCGGCACTGCCGAGGACTTCGCCCAGCCGGTCCAGGTTCTCCGCGAGTTCGCGTTGGTGGCACAGCCTCGTCGGCCGCGACGCGCGAGCACAAAGCCGGGCCCGGCGCGCACTGCGCACCGGGCCCGGTCTTGGTGGTAGCGGGGACAGGATTTGAACCTGCGACCTCTGGGTTATGAGCCCAGCGAGCTACCGAGCTGCTCCACCCCGCGTCGATGAGTGAGACTGTACGCCATCCACGGCCACGACGCGAAATGCATGCGTCCGGTGCCAGGCAACCCGCGACCGGCTCCTGATCCACGTCCGCCCCAACTCGGTCCGGCCGCACCGCACGCGTGCGCGAACGCGGTCGGCGCGGCGCCGACGGCGATGGCGGGTACGGCGGTCGCGGCGAGGACGGACGCCGCGAGGGGGCGGTCGGACAAGGACGGAACGGATTCTGTGAGGGCGCCAAGGGCGCGGAGGTCGGAGGGCGGTCCGCGCAGCCCTGGCATTCCGTCAGCAGGTCGCGGTGTCTTCGATGCTGAGCATCGCGCTGTCGTTCCTGGGTGCGGCGGCCGTGCGGAACGGACGACTGCCCGACCTGCCCGAGCGGCTTCTCGGACGGATCATGAGGATTTCGTGAGGCGATCGGACCGTGCGTGCCGAACATCCCGTCGCCTCTGCGACCGGCGTCGAGGCCGGGGGCCGGAGCGCCGAGGCCACCGCGAGCGCGTCCACGCCGGTGGGACCTCCGCCCGGGGCGACCTGCCCCGGGCAGAGATGCCGTGCTCCGGTCAGACCGGGAGCGACCAGTACTGGTTGGCCTGATGGTTGCCGCAGGTCCAGAGCTCCAGCTTGGTGCCGGAGGCGGTGCCGCCACCCGTCACGTCCAGGCAGAGGCCGGAGCCGGTCAGCGTGCCGTCCGGTGTGGGGGCCCACTGCTGGAGAACGCCGCCGGTGCAGGTGCTGAGCACTATCCCGCTCCCGGCCGAACTCCCCTTGGCGGTAAGGCACTTGCCGAGGATCCGAACGGTGCCGTCGGCGTTCCTGGTCCAGCGCTGGTTGGCGTTGCCGGTGCAGTCGTAGAGGATCACCGGGTTGCCGTCCGCGGTGCCGCCGGCGGAGTCGTCCATGCACTTGGCGCCGTTGCCGGTGAACTGCCCGGTCGGGACGGTCGTGCCGCAGCCGCTGCCGGGCGTGAGCCGCCAGACGGCGGTGCCGTGCGCCGGGACGGTCTGGCTCAGGACGGACGACGAGGCGGATGCCGTTCCGGTCCAGAGGTCCTTCGCCGCGACGGAGCAGCCGGGCAGCCCGACGGTGCCCAGCGGGACGCTGATCGTCTGGACGCTGTTCGAGCGGTTCAGCACCGCCACCGCGCGGTCCCCGTTCGCGAGCGGCCGGGCCAGGACGTCGGCGGAGGACGTACTGGACACCACGCCGGCCTGTCGGCCCGACGGGTCCTGGTCGATGGCGATGAGGTCGGTGTTGCCGAGCGCGCGCAGCCCCGCGGGGGAGAGCTGGGAGACGTCGGAGGAGAGGATCATCGGGGCGGCCATCATCGACCACAGGGCGACCTGGCTGCGCGCCTCGTCGTCGGTCAGGCCCTTGTCGCCGGCGATCAGGAAGTCGGGGTCGTTCCAGTTGCCGGGTGAGGAGAAGGAGCCGATCCAGCGGTTGTAGCCGTAGTTGCCGAGCACGCTGGACCAGCGGCTCGCGTCGGGGTGGGCGGCATCGTAGGTCGCGATGTCGTAGCCCTCGCGCCAGAGTTGGCCGTCCTGGCCGACCCAGGACAGCACGTCGTACCAGCTCTGGTCGCCCCACTCGCCGCCCTGGAAGTAGGCGGGCGCGGACTCGGAGAACACGATGTCCCGGCCGGAGGCGCGGAGTGCGCCGGCCTGGGCGTCGTAGGCCTGGTGGTAGGCCTGCTCCTGGGTCTGGGCGGGGGCGGTGTAGAGGTTGCAGCCGTCCAGCTTCAGGTAGTCGACGCCCCAGGTGGCGAAGGTGGCGGCGTCCTGCGCGAAGTGGTCCGGCTCGCCGTGGGGGCCGAGGCCGCTGCCGGGGTAGCCGCCGCAGGTGGTGGAGCCGGCGTCCTCGTAGATGCCGAACTTCAGCCCGCGGGCGTGCAGGTAGGAGCCGAGCCAGGCCATGCCGTGCGGGAACTTGGCCGGGTCGGCGGTCAGATTGCCGCTGGCGTCCCGGGCGGTGGACATCCAGCAGTCGTCCACGGTGACGGTGTTGTAGCCCTTGGCGGCGAGGCCGGTGGAGACCAGGGCGTCGGCGTTGGCGGTGACGACCTGTTCGCCGACGGCGCACTGGTAGTGGGCCCAGTCGTTCCAGCCCATCGGCGGGGTGACGGCGAGCGGCTTGCCGTCACCCGACGTCGCGGTGGGTGAGGCGTGCGCCGTGGTGGATGCCAGTGAGAGCGTGAGTAACGCGGCTGACAGTGCGCCGGCCGCGAGTCGGCGCCGGGACGTGCGGAAGAGTGGCACGGTGGACTCCTTGCGTCGGGATGCTGAGGAGCAGTGCGCACCCAAGTGCACTGGGGCTGCGCATTCATGTCAAGAAGTCTGGAAAAAACTTCAACTTTGAGCATGATCGGTGCAGTTGCACGTAACCGCCAAAGTCGCACGGTCGTGAACATGGGGATCAACGAGGCCGGTGAAGGCGGTGTGAGCGGCCAGGAGCCGGCCGGAGCGCGTCGGTCCGTCGCAGTCAGGCGATCACCTTCGATCACGCGGCCGTGCGACCGAGCTGCGCAGATATGAGCAGTACTGCTTGCGGGCGGTCGCGCTCGCATCTGCCGGGCGGTGACCGTCCGTCTCGCGGTTGCGTCGCGATGGTGGAGGGTCGTGGAGGCAACATCAGCCATCATCGCGTGTGGGTTTTTGTGTTGAGTCTTGTGGGGTTCTGATTGGTGAAATATCATATGGCATCACCTTCGGAGCCGGGCGGCCCAGCGATCCGCCCTGCCAACACCCCACCGACGGTGACTGTCTGACGTGCTGTCGTGATGTTCTCCCAGCGCGGCGCCTGCGGGTGCCCGCTCGTGTTCACGACCGCGTCCAGGCGCGTCAGAACTCAGAGCCGCCCCCCACCAGCCGTGGCCAGGCCCCGCCCCTTCGGGTGGACGCGGACCTGGCGCACCCAGCCCTCGGGAAGCCCCCACATGCGCACATCGCCCCATCGCGTCGTCGGCCTGCTGGCCGCCATGGTGCTCGCCGCCTCCGGCCTCGGTGCCACCACCCTCGTCACCGCCGCTCCGGCCGCCGCCCTGGGCAACGGCAACGCCCTGACCCCGCCCATGGGTTGGAACTCCTGGAACAGCTTCAACGCGTCCATCAACGAGACCGAGGTCAAGCAGACCATCGACTTCATGTCGGCCAACGGTCTGGTGCAGGCCGGCTACAACACCGTCACGATCGACGACGGCTGGTCGATGCGTCACCGGGACGGCCAGACCACGGACTTCGTGAAGAACGCCGACAACGGGATGCAGCTGTACGACAGCTACGGCAACCCGGTCTCCGGCACCGACGGCAGCGGCAACGACCCGACCAGCGGCCACCTGGTCCCGGACCCCGGCTCGTTCCCCTCGCAGACCGTCAACGGCCAGACCATGAACGGCATCCAGTACCTGGCCTGGTACGCGCACAGCAAGGGCATGAAGTTCGGTCTGTACGCAACGGATACCTACACCACCTGCCAGGGCCACCCCGGCAGCCTGGGCCACGAGTCTATCGATGCCACCGACTTCGTCTCCTGGGGCGTCGACTACGTCAAGTACGACGACTGCCCCTACGGGCCGACGATCACCATCAACAACTACAGCTACTACCCGCAGGGCGAGGGCAAGGAGCTCACCCGGTCCATCTACGCCCGGACGCAGACCTTCCAGCACGCCCTGGACGCGGCCACCGCCGCCGCAGGCCGGCCGAAGGTCACCCTCAGCCTGTCCGTGCAGCCCGCGCACACCGGTATCCCCTCGCTGCTGAACGCCGACGACCCGGCCCGCACCGACCCGCTGATCGCGGCCGCCGGCACCCTGCCGAACCATGCGCCCGGTTACTACCCCACCGGCGTGTGGTGCGGACAGGTCGCCAACCTGTGCCGGATCGGCGGCGACCGGGACAGTGAGCTGGACGGCGTCCTCTACAACGGCCAGTTGCAGACCGCCCTGCAGTATCCGGGCAACGTCCACCCCGGCAGCTGGAACGACATGGACATGATGTTCGCCGGCTGGCAGGACACCAACGGCATCTGGGGCGTCACCGACACCTACAAGGGCAACAAGCCGTTCACCGACGACGAGTCGCGCACCGAGCTGTCCATCCTGTCGATGATGGCCGCCCCGCTGATCTCCGGCGCCGACCTGCGAACCACCGCCGACTCGCAGCGCACCTCGAACGGCTACACCTGGTCCACCGGCATCAGCGCCTCCGCCCTGGGGCTGCTGAAGAACCCGGACATGATCGCCATCGACCAGGACAGCCTGGCCAAGCCCGCCACCCTGGTCGGCAACCCGCCCGCTTCCCCGACGGCCCCCGTCATCCTCAAGCGCCAACTCGCCAACGGTGACCTGGCCGTGGCGCTGATCAACCAGGACCCGAACAACTGGGCGATGCCCAGCACCAGCTTCGCGGACCTCGGCCTCACCGGCTCCAGCTACTCCTACCGGGACCTGTGGACCGGGGCCACCGGCACCACCACGGGCACCATCGGCGGCAACTGGATCCCCGCGCACGGCGTCACGCTCTACCGCATCGCCGGCGGAAGCATCGGCATGGGCGGCGGTGCCGGCACCGGTACCGGCACGGGCATCGTCGGTGACGGCAAGTACCACGCGATCAGCGCGGGCGGCACCGGCGGCCGGGCGCTCGAAGTCCAGGGCGGCTGCTACGCCGTCACCGGTGCCAACTCCGACATCAACGCCTACCAGAGCGGCAACGCCGCCCAGCAGTGGCTGTTCACGCCCAACGCGGACGGCACGGTGACGATCAGCGACAACTGCTACACCGCCGCCCAGACGCACACAATACTGGCCGGCGGCAGCGGGGTCGGCAGCGCCTACCTGCTCAACCCTTCGCCCAACAACCCCTGGCAGAAGTGGAAGGTCGTCCAGAACGGCTCCGGCGTGCTGACCGTCACCAACGTCGGCAACGGCCTGGTCCTGGACGTCGCCGGCACCACCGCGGGCTCGACCGGGATGACCAACCCGGCCAACCCGGCCGCGGCCGGCCAGAGTTGGACGGTCCTGTCCTGAACCCTGGCCGCTGAACCCCGGTCCCGCCCCGAACCACCGCCGGTGCCCCGCACGCTTCGACAGCGTGCGGGGCACCGGCCGAGCCCGGGCCCGTGGGCTGCTGCCGGGACATCCCTGTCCGTGCGGGACCGGACCGCAGGAGCGGGTCCCGTTCCGGCTCGGGTGCCTGCGGGGCTTGTGCCGCAGAGGCGTCTGCGGGACTCGGGATCGGCAGTGCTGTCCCCGCGGCTGCATCCGAGTACGACGCGACGCCTTTCGGACCGGCCGCTCCGCTGGGAGCGGGGGGACGAACAACAGGAACTGGCTGTCGCGCGGAGCCTACGTGGCATGCTCGTCCCATGGATGTCGACGCCGACCACGAGGTAACGCGGACCGGGGGACCCGATGACGGTGGTGTTTTCTCCTCGCGCCGGTACCTGGCCCGCCAGCAGCCACCCGCCCTGAACCCGGTCGCCGAGCCGGCGGTGTCCGCGGTTCAGGAGGTCCTGGCCGGGGTCCCGGGATCGGTGACCTTCCTCCAGCCGGTCCTCGGCCCAGAGGGAGAGGTCACGGACCTGCGCTTCGCGGCGGCCTCGCCCGGGGCGGTGGACATCGGGGGCCGGCGGGGCCGGGACCTGGTCGGGCTCGGCGTCCTCCAGACGTATCCCGGGGCGGCGGGCAGTGAGCTGTGGCTCGGCTACCTGAAGGTCCTGGAGACTGGTGAGTGCTACGAGGGCGAGCTGGAGTACGAGGAGGTCGCGGCCGGTATCCCGCACCGCTCGCGTTACGGGGTGCGGGCGGTGCCGTGCCAAGGCGGGCTGATCGTCTCTTGGACCCGCCTGGACACGGGTGAGCGTGAGCAGCGCCGCATGGCGGCCATGCAGCGCCTGGCGGGCATGGGCTGGGCGGACTGGGACCTGGTTCGCAACGTGATCACCTGGTCCGAGGCGGTTTACGCGATCTTCGACCGTGACCCGGTCCAGGGCCCGATGACCCTGGAGGAACTGCCCTCCCACGTCCCGGCCGAGGACCTTCCGGCCCTCGGCGGGGCTGTCCATCAGCTGCTGGGCGACGGTCAGCCGATCGATCACACGTTCCGGATCACCACTCCGGGCGGACAGGTACGGCACGTGCGGATCGTCGCGGAAGCCGAACTCGACGCGCACGCCGACCCGGTCGAAGTCCACGGCTTCTTCCAGAACCTGACCGCGGCCAAGCACGCGGAACAGCAGCTCCGCCATCACCAGCAGGAGGCGCTCGCCCAGCAGAGCCAGCTGGCCGCCGAACGCCGGCTGGCCGCCCGTCTCCAGGACACCCTCCTTCCGGTGTCCCGCCAGACCCGGATCTTGGCGGGCCTGACCGTCGACGTCGCCTACCAGCCCGTGCAGGAAGGTCTCAGCCTCGGTGGCGACTGGTACAGCGCCGTCGAACTGCCCGACGGTAACGCGCTGTTCGTCGTCGGCGACGTCGCGGGCCACGGGCTCGACGCAGTGGCCACCATGGCGCTGCTGCGCTTCACCGGCAAGGGCATGGCCATTACCGGCACGCCGCTGCCCGCCATCCTGGCCCGCCTCAACACCCTGCTGCTGCACACACCGGACCAGGGCTTCGAGACCGCGACCATGATCATGGCCCGCTACGACCCGGTCGCTTCCCGGCTGACCTGGGTCCGAGCCGGCCACCTGCCCCCGCTGCTGGTGCGCGGGGGCCGAGCCCGCTTCCTGCCGGCCCCCGAGGGCACGCTGCTGGGAGCCACCACGGAGGCGCACTACGAGGCGTCCACCCTCGACCTGCTGCCCGGGGACCACCTGTTCCTCTACACGGACGGGCTGGTCGAGACCCCGGGCCAGAGCCTGGACGAGGGGCTGGCCCGTCTGGCGCGCACCGCCTTGGTCCACGTGGGCGATCCGCGCTGCGTGGACGCGCTCACGCGGGCGCTCGTCGGCCCACAGGCGCGCCGCGACGACATCTGCGCCCTGCACATCGCCCGCTGAGCGGGGGCGCCAACGGGCCGTCGGCGAGTCGGCGGCCGTCCTCACCGACCACCAGAAGCAGGCAAGGCCGCACTCTGGCGGGCGATGCCGGCCATCCGGTCGGCGAACCCAGACTGTCGAGCGCCGAATCGGAGCGCCTGCCGGACCGGGCCCGTGTCCAGGCGCGCACCCTCAACCGGCACCACGGCGTCAGCACACAGGTCCTGGCGCCGACCGCCGCGGGCAGCGCTCCTGTGCTCTGAACGTGCATGGGGAGGGCGGTGCGGGGCAGACGAGTCCACACGAAGGACGTTCGACCGACCAAGGAGGTTGCTGACGATGGTTCCCCTTCTGCTCGTGCTCCTGCTGGCCCTGATCCTGTTCGGTGTGGGTTTTGCACTGAAGGCCCTGTGGTGGGTGGCCGTGGTGGTGTTGGTGGTCTGGCTGCTCGGGTTCGTCGTGCGCGGCACCAGCAGTGCGGGCAGCCGAGGCCGCTGGTACCGCTGGTAGCACCGCAGCCCGCGGCCGCCCGCGTGGTTCCGAGGAGGTGCGGGATGATCCTGCACAGGAGGTACGCAGCTGGCGGTGGAACGCCGACAGGAAGGTCTTCCTGTCCAACGAGGGCGAGCAGTCGGTGGCCGCCACGACCCAGTACGTCCTCGACAAGGGCACCGGCGGCGTCATGCTCTGGGGGCCGGCCGGCGACTGCGCCCGCCAACCTGCTGTCACGGCGTGCCCTGGACCGCACCGTGGTACGGCCGGCCTGGCTTCGCGACGGCCCTGGCACTGGCCTGGTCGACTTCGCCGACACCACCGGTCCCGGCGAGATCGACCGGGCGGACGTCGCAGCCGTCCTCACCGCCCCGCTCGCGATCCCCGCCACGGCTCCCTGCGGCGCGTCAGTCGTGCGGAACGACGGCGACCGGCGCCTGGGCGTGGTGGATCACCGCATGGGCGACCGGACCGAGCCGCATACCGAGGTGGTGGCGGCGCCGCCGGCGGCCGACCACGACCAGTTCGGCACTGCCGGAGGCGTCCACCACCGCGCCGGCGCCGCTGCCGATCCGGCTGTCCTCGACCACCTCCACCCCGGCGTACTTCTCCCGCCACGGGGCGAGCGCCTGACTGAGCAACCCGGCCTCGACAATGCGGAACTGCTCGGTCTCGACCAGCGGCGCCGTCCACCCCGCGTAGCCCCAGACCGCCGGCGGGGTCCAGCCGTGAACGGCGCGCAGCGCGGTTCCGCGTTCCGCGGCCTCCCGGAAGGCGAAGTCGATGACCTCGTTCGCCGGGGCGCGGGTGTCGAGGCCGACGACCACCTCGGCTCCGTCGGCGGCGCCCACCTGGTTCGCCTGCGCGGACCGGACCAGGACGACGGGCACGTCGCACCGTGCCGCGGCGTTCAGACCGACCGATCCCACCGTCAGACCCTCGAAGCCGCCAAGGCCCAGGGATCCGACGGCGAGCAGTTCGGAGCGGGCCGCGGCGGCGAGCAGGGACGCGGCCGGCTCGTGGCCGGCCAGCAGTTCGGTGTGCACCTCCAGGCCCGGGTGAGCCGAGCACACCTGTTCCGCCGCGTGGGCGAGCATGCGCTCGGTCAGGGCACGTACCTCCGCCGGCTGGTCGGGATCGGCGTGGACGTCGTCCTGCCAGGTCCAGGCGTGGGCCAGGCGCAGGGTGAGGCTGCGCCGCACCGCCTCGTCGGCCGCCCACTGCGCTGCCGCGGTGCTCTCGGCCGAGCCGTCGATTCCGGCCAGAACGAACTTGCTCATGGCTGTGCCCTGCTTCCGTTGCTCGGGACCGCCCCGGGCACAACCACCCGGGGCCGGGGACCAGCCTGGCCGAATGCGGTCCCGCCGCTCCAGGGCCGCCCGGGTCCGTCGGCCGGGCCGAAGGTCCCGGGTGCGCGCCTCGGGTCCGGCCGCGGTGCTGCCGGTCAGCTGAACGCGGTCCTCAGGGCGTGGGGAACGCCGTGTTGGGCTCGGAGCGGGCGTGGTGGACGGGCGGGATCGGCGTGTCGAGACCGAGCAGCTGGTACACGGCGTACACGGCGCCGCGGACCGCGCAGTCGACGGTGAAGACCACGTCCGCGGGGATCTCCACGAACTGGCCGAGGAGGGCGAATCTGCGGGCGCCGTGCGGGATGACCGCAGTGCCGCACCACGCCGTCTGCCCCGTCGCGCTGGTGCCCGGGACGTGACGCCCGCCCGGCCGGAGGCGGTGGCGGTGGCTCCGGGGACCTTCGGCACCGGCTGGGGGCTGACCGGTCCCTGTCCAGGAGGCCGGCCCCGGACCACGCTGCTGGATGCGAGCCGGGCACGTGGGTGTCCATGCCGAACAGACCCCTTGGAGGTTGGAGCCATGTTTGATTCCGTCGTGGCGGGTGTCGACGGGTCCGCCGAGAGCACCGCGGCGGCTCGATGGGCGGCGTACGACGCGCACCGGCGAGGCGTCGCCCTCCGGTTGGTCTGCGTGCTCCCGCCGGAGGGCGGTGACCTTCCGCCCCTCGAGGCGGGCGGAGACCGGTTGCCGGAGTGCGTGACGGAGCTCCGGGCGCAGCTCGCGCACGCGCTGCCGCTGCTGGAGGTCGCCTGCGAGCCGATACCCGGGAGTGCGTGGTCCGCACTGGCAGCCGCCGGAGAGCGGGGCGGCCTGCTCGTTCTCGGCTCCAGTGGACCGGGCGGGGTCACCGGGCGGCTTCTCGGGTCCGTGGCGTTGCGCGCGGCGGCGGAGGCACGGTGCCCTGTCGTCCTCGTCCCGGTGGGCGCCGCGGACCCGGAGGCCGGCCCCGGCGAAGTCGTGGTGGGTCTGCGGGGCGGTCGGCAGTCGGACGCCGTTATCGGCTTCGCGTTCGAGGAGGCTTCCCGGCGCGGGGCCGTGCTGCGGGCACTGGAAGGCCGGGTCGAACCGTACGGGCCGCTGCGGACCGGGGCCCCGATCGGGCCGGACGAGATCCGCCGGTCCCTGGTGGAGGCGGAGACCGTGCACCTCCGGGACGCGCTGGCCCACTGGCGGGACAAGTTCCCCGAGGTGCGCACCTCGGCCGAGGTGTCCGGCTGGAGTGCGTCCCGGACGCTGGTGGAGGCGTCGCGCAGCGCCGCCCTGGTGGTCGTGGGAAGGCGCGCGCCCGCACGTCCGACGGGTGTCCCGAAGCTCGGGCACGTGGCGCACGCGGTCATCCACCGCGCCCACGGCCCGGTGGCGGTCGTGCCGCACGACTGAACCCGGGAGCGGGTGGCGGTGGCCGGGACCGACGCGGTTCCGGCCACTCGCGCGTGTCGAGCGCGGACCGGGCGGGAGCGGACCGGGCGGGAGCGGGAAGGGCGAAGACAGGACCTTCGGCCCGCAGGCAGGCCCCATTGGCCGGGGCCCGCGATCCGATCCGCGGGGGAGGCTACCGGTGTCGGCGCACGCAGCAGCCGGTAGGCGCCCGACCTTGGCCGACGACCCGAAAGGTGGTCCCGCATGCCCCGCCGCGAGCCGACAGAGGACACCGCAGTGAGCGTTCCCCGCCCCACCGTCCCCCACGAGACCCAGGCCGCCGTCGACGCGCTGCTCGAACCGGCGTTGACGTCCCTTCAGGAGTACGCCGGCTTCACCCAGGAACTGGTCGACCGCATCGTGAAGAAGGCGTCGCTGGCGGCGCTGGCCGAGCACACCGGGCTCGCGATGCTGGCGGTGGAGGAGACCGGTCGGGGGCTGTTCGAGGACAAGGCCGTCAAGAACGTCTTCGCCTGCGAGAACGTCACCCACGTGATGGCCCGTACGAGGACCGTCGGCGTGGTGCGCCGGGACGAGATCGACGGGGTCGTGGAGATCGCCGAGCCGGTCGGCGTGATCGCCGGCATCACCCCGGTGACGAACCCCACCTCGACCACCATCTTCAAGTGCCTGCTCGCGCTGAAGACCCGCAACCCGATCGTCTTCGCCTTCCACCCGTCCGCGCAGCGCTGCTCCGCCGAGGCGGCGCGGATCGTCCGGGACGCCGCGGTGGCGGCCGGTGCACCCGCGCACTGCATCCAGTGGATCGAGGAGCCGTCGATGGCGGCGACCCGTGCCCTGATGAACCACCCGGACGTCGCCACCATCCTGGCCACCGGTGGCAACGCCATGGTCCGGGCCGCCTACTCCTGCGGCAAGCCGGCCCTCGGGGTCGGCGCGGGCAACGTGCCCGCCTACGTCGAACGGACCGCGGACCTGAAGCGGGCGGTCAACGACATCGTGCTCTCCAAGACCTTCGACAACGGCATGATCTGCGCGTCCGAACAGGCCGTCATCCTGGACGCTCAGATCCGCGAAGCGGCTCTCGACGAGTTCCGCAGGCTCAAGGCGCACCACGCGAGCGCCGAGGAGAAGGCGCTGCTGGAGCAGTACCTGTTCGGCACGGGCGACGGCGGCTCGTGCGCGGGGGAGCGCCTGAACGCGGCCGTGGTCGGGCGGTCCGCCGCGCAGATCGCCGAAGCGGCGGGATTCCAGGTGCCGGCGGACACGGCACTGATCCTGGTGGACGCCGCGCGGGTCGGGCCGTCGGAGCCGCTGACCCGGGAGAAGCTCTGTCCGGTGCTGGCCGTCCTGACCGCCGACTCGCGTGACCACGGTGTCCAACTGGCCGCCGCGATGGTGGAGTTCAACGGGCTCGGGCACTCGGCGGCGGTGCACACCGAGGACGAGGCGTTCGTCGAGGAGTTCGGGCACGCCGTCAAAGCCTGCCGGATCATCTGGAACGCGCCCAGCTCCCAGGGCGGCATCGGCGACGTCTACAACGCCTTCGTGCCCTCGCTGACGCTGGGTTGCGGGAGCTACGGGCACAACTCCGTGGCCGGCAACGTCTCGGCGCTCAACCTGGTCAACATCAAGCGGATCGGACGGCGCAACACCAACATGCAGTGGTTCAAGGTCCCGCCGAAGATCTACTTCGAACGCAACAGCGTCACGTACCTGGCCAGCATGCCGAACGCCCATCGGGTCGTGGTGGTCACGGACCGGACGATGGTGGAGATCGGGCACCTCGACCGGATCCGTGAGGTGCTGGACCGGCGCCGCGAGCCGGTGGAGGTGCGGATCGTCGACTTCGTCGAGCCCAACCCGAGCATCGACACCGTCCGCAAGGGCGCCGAGCTGATGCGCGCCTTCCGACCCGACACCATCATCGCGCTCGGTGGTGGCTCGCCGATGGACGCGGCCAAGGTGATGTGGCTGATGTACGAGCACCCCGAGGTCGAGTTCGCCGACCTCAAGGAGAAGTTCTTCGACATCCGCAAGCGGGCCTTCACCTTCCCCGACCTGGGGGAGCTGGCCAAGCTGGTGTGCATCCCGACCACCTCCGGCACCGGCAGCGAGGTCACCCCGTTCGCGGTGATCACCGACACCGCCACCGGTCAGAAGTACCCGTTGGCGGACTACGCGCTCACTCCGAGCGTCGCCATCGTCGACCCGGCGCTCACCACGCACCTGCCCGAGGACGTCACCGCTGACACCGGCTTCGACGCCCTCACCCACTGCATCGAGACCTATGTCTCCGTCTACGCCAACGACTTCACCGACGGCCTGGCCCTGCAGGGCATCCGGCTCGTCTTCGACCACCTGGCCGAGGCCGTCGCCAACGGGCCCGGCAGCCCGCTCGCCCGGGAGAAGATGCACAACGCCGGCACCATCGCCGGCATGGCCTTCGGCTCGGCCTTCCTCGGCGTCGTGCACGCCATGGCACACACCGTGGGCGCCACCTTCCACGTGGCCCACGGCCGGACCAACGCCCTGCTGCTGCCGCACGTGATCCGCTACAACGGCGCGGCCCCGGCCAAGGTGACCAGCTGGCCCAAGTACCGCAGCTACGCGGCCCCCGAGCGCTACCAGGCCATCGCCCGGATGCTCGGCCTGCCGGCCGACACCCCCGATCAGGGCGTCGAGTCGCTCGCCCGGGCCGTGGAGGAGCTGCGCGACCGGGTCGGGATCCCGCGCTCGTTCAAGGACGCGGGCGTGGACGAGGCGGCCTTCCTGGCGGCGCTGCCGCAGCAGGCGATGAACGCCTACGAGGACCAGTGCGCGCCCGCCAACCCGCGGATGCCGATGCTCGACGACATGCAGCAGCTCATGCGCCAGGCGTACTACGGCGACCGGGCCTGACCACCGACGGCGAGAGGAAGCAGCCGACCATGACCACGCAGCAGCGCGAGCGGACCGACCCCGGCACCTGGGACGGCTTCGAGGGCGGGCGGTGGCGCGACACCATCGACGTCCGCGACTTCATCCAGCACAACTACACGCCGTACGAGGGCGGAGGCGCATTCCTGGCGGGCCCGACCGAACGCACGCTGGCGGTGTGGAAGCGGATCACCGACCGCTTCCCCGAGGAGCGCGCCAAGGGCGTGTACGACGTCGCGTACGACATCCCCTCCACCATCACCGCGCACGCGCCCGGATACGTCGACCGCGAGCGGGAGCTCATCGTCGGCCTGCAGACCGACGCACCTCTCAAGCGCGCGATCATGCCGTACGGCGGCTGGCGGATGGTGGCCGGCGCCCTCAGGACCTACGGCTACCCGGTGTCGCCCGAGCTGGAGAAGACGTTCACCGAGTACCGCAAGACCCACAACGCCGGTGTGTTCGACGCCTACACCCCCGAGATCCTCGCCGCCCGCAAGGCCGGCATCATCACCGGGCTCCCGGACGCCTACGGCCGCGGCCGGATCATCGGCGACTACCGGCGGGTCGCCCTCTACGGCGTCGACCGGCTCATCCGGACCAAACACGCCGAGAAGGCCGAGCTGGACGCGATGCCCCACGACGACGCCCGGTTGGAGGAGACCATCCGCCAGCGCGAGGAACTGGCCGAACAGGTCCGCGCGCTGGGCGAGCTCAAGCAGATGGCCGCGAGCTACGGATACGACATCTCCGGCCCGGCGTCCGACGGCCAAGAGGCCATCCAGTGGCTGTACTTCGCCTACCTGGCGGCCGTCAAGGAGCAGAACGGCGCCGCCATGTCACTCGGCCGCACCTCGACCTTCCTCGACATCTACCTCCAGCGCGACCTCGACCGCGGCGTGTTGACCGAGGACCGGGCGCAGGAACTGGTCGACGACTTCGTCATCAAGCTCCGGATCGTGCGCTTCCTGCGCACCCCCGAGTACGACGAGCTGTTCTCCGGTGATCCCACCTGGGTCACCGAGTCGATCGGCGGCATCGGCGAGGACGGCCGCCCGCTGGTCACCCGCACCTCGTTCCGCTACCTGCAGACCCTCTACAACCTCGGGCCCGCCCCCGAGCCGAACATGACCGTGTTCTGGTCGCCCGGACTACCGCGAGGGTTCAAGGAGTTCTGCGCCAAGGCATCGATCGACACCTCCAGCGTGCAGTACGAGTCCGACGAGCTGATGCGCCCGCGCTTCGGTGACGACACCGCGATCGCGTGCTGCGTCTCCGCGATGGCGGTCGGCAAGCAGATGCAGTTCTTCGGAGCCCGGGTCAACCTCGCCAAGACCCTGCTGTACGCCATCAACGGCGGCCGGGACGAGGTCTCCGGCGCCCAGGTCGGCCCCGAGACGGGGCCGGTCACCGGCGAGGTCCTGGACTACGACGAGGTGCTGGACCGCCTCGACCGGCAGATGGACTGGCTGGCGGCCACCTACGTCCACGCGCTGAACGTCATCCACTACATGCACGACAAGTACGCCTACGAGCGCCTGGAGATGGCCCTGCACGACCGTGAGGTCCGGCGCACCATGGCCTGCGGCGTCGCCGGCCTCGCGGTCGCGGCGGACTCGCTGTCGGCCATCAAGTACGCCGAGGTGAAGCCCGTCCGCGACGGGAGCGGCCTCGCCGTCGACTACGTCGTCGAGGGTGAGTACCCGGCGTACGGCAACAACGACGACCGGGCGGACGACATCGCGGTGTGGCTGGTCGAGGAGTTCATGCGCAAGGTGCGCAAGCAACCGACCTACCGCGGCGCCGAGCACACCCAGTCCGTGCTGACCATCACCTCCAACGTCGTCTACGGCAAGAAGACCGGAACCACCCCGGACGGGCGCCGGGCGGGGGAGCCGTTCTCCCCCGGCGCGAACCCCATGAACGGACGCGACCGCCACGGCTACCTCGCCAGCGCCCTCTCGGTGGCCAAACTCCCCTACGCGCAGGCCGAGGACGGCATCTCGCTCACCAACACCGTCACGCCCGACGCACTGGGGCGCACCGACGAGGAACGGATCACCAACCTGGCCGGCGTCCTGGACGGCTACACCACCAGCCACGGCTTCCACATGAACGTCAACGTCCTCAACCGCGACACCCTGCTCGACGCCATGGAACACCCCGAGAACTACCCCCAGTTGACCATCCGCGTCAGCGGCTACGCGGTCAACTTCGTCCGGCTCACCCACGAGCAGCAGCTCGACGTGGTCAACCGCACGTTCCACGGCTCCCTCTGAGGGCTGTCCGTCAGCAGACGTGGTGCCGGCGCCCCCGACCACAGGCGCCGGCA
This sequence comes from Kitasatospora sp. NPDC127060, assembly GCF_042724935.1. NCBI lineage: Bacteria > Bacillati > Actinomycetota > Actinomycetes > Kitasatosporales > Streptomycetaceae > Kitasatospora > Kitasatospora sp. NPDC127060. Next base: position 35,560 of record NZ_JBHXEG010000038.1, on the reverse strand, counting down.
CCCGTCATTCCTCCCCGGAGACCCGACATGGCCCAACCACCCCCGGCCACAGGCGCAATGGACCTCCGCGCCGCCACCCCGGCCGCAGCCGCCCCCCGGCGGCCGGTGAGCGGCACGGTGCACTCCTGGGACCTGTCCACCGGCGTGGACGGCCCGGGCACCCGCTTCGTCACCTTCCTGGCCGGCTGCCCGCTGCGCTGCCAGTACTGCCACAACCCCGACACCTGGCGGACGCGGGACGGCCGGCACGCCTCGACCGACGAGATCGTCGGCGAAGCCGCCAAGTGCGCCGAGTTCATCCGCACCTGCGGCGGCGGCGCCACCCTCAGTGGCGGCGAACCGCTGCTCCAACCCGTGTTCGCGGGCGAGCTGTTCCACCGCTTCAAGCACGAACTCGGCCTGCACACCGCCCTCGACACCTCCGGCTACCTGGGCGCCCGCGCCACCGACGGCCTGCTCGCCGACGTCGACCTCGTCCTGCTCGACATCAAGTCCTGGGACCGTCGGCTCTACCGCGACCTCACCGGCCGGGAACTCGCCCCCACCTTGGACTTCGCCCGCCGCCTCGCCGACCTCCGCAAGGAGCTCTGGGTGCGCTTCGTCCTCGTCCCCGGTCTCACCGACCACGCCGAGAACGTCGAGGGCATCGCCGCGTTCACCGCCTCGCTCGGCAACGTCACCCGCGTCGACGTCCTGCCCTTCCACAAGCTCGGCGCCGCGAAATGGCAGGCCCTCGGCCTGGCGTTCCCCCTCGCCGACACCCCCACGCCCACCCCCGACCAGACGGCCACCGCCCGCGCCGCCTTCGCCGCCCAGGGCCTGCACGCCGTGTGACCGGACCACCTGCCGAGGTGCGGTGCAGGGCAGCCGCGAGTGCCCCGGCCCTGGCGTGACCACGGGCCGATCCCACCGGCCCGCCGACGGACGCCCCGGCCCCGTACCCACCGTTCTGCGGGTACGGGGCCGGGGCGTCCGCAGGTCAGCGGGGCCAGGTCCAGTCTGTGACTTCGGGCAGGTCGGTGCCGTGTGCGCGGATCCAGGCGTCGTGCCGGATGCGGACGTCGGCCATGAGCTGGCGGACGTGTGCGGCTCGCACGGCCAGGCCGGGAACGCGGTCGATGACGTCCATGACCAGGCGGTAGCGGTCCAGGTCGTTGCGCAGCACCATGTCGAACGGCGTGGTGGTGGTGCCGATCTCCTTGTAGCCGCGGACGTGGAGGTGAGCGTGCCCGTTACGGCGGTAGGTGAGGCGGTGGATCAGCCACGGGTAGCCGTGGTAGGCGAAGATCACGGGCTTGTCGCGGGTGAAGAGCGCGTCGAACTCGGGGTCGGGCATGCCGTGCGGGTGCTCCTCGGCGGGTAGCAGGCGGGCGATGTCGACCACGTTGACGACCCGGACGGCGAGTTCGGGCAGGTGGTGGTGGAGCAGGTCGGCGGCGGCCATGACCTCCAGGGTGGGCACGTCGCCGGCGCAGGCGAGCACCACGTCGGGCTCACGGGTGCCGTCCTCGGTGCCGGCCCAGTTCCAGATGCCCAGTCCGCGGGCGCAGTGCACCCGCGCTTCCTCCAGGGACAGCCAGTCGTAGCAGGGCTGCTTGCCCGCGACGACGACGTTGACGTAGTCCTTCGAGCGGAGCACGTGGTCGGCGGTGGCGAGCAGGGTGTTGGCGTCCGGCGGGAAGTACACCCGGACGGCCTCGGGGCTCTTGTTGAGGACGTGGTCGACGAAGCCGGGGTCCTGGTGCGAGAAGCCGTTGTGGTCCTGGCGCCAGACGTGCGAGGTGAGCAGGTAGTTCAGCGAGGGAACGGGCGCGCGCCAGGGAAGGCGGCGGGTGGTGCGCAGCCACTTGATGTGCTGGTTGACCATCGAATCGACGATGTGGACGAACGCCTCGTAGCAGGAGAACAGGCCGTGGCGGCCCGTCAGGGTGTAGCCCTCCAGCCAGCCCTGGCAGACGTGTTCGGAGAGGATCTCCATCACCCGGCCGCCGCGTTCCAGGTGTTCGTCGGTGGGCAGCAGTTCCGCTTCCCAGGCCTTGCCGGTGGCGCCGTAAACGGCCTGGAGCCGGTTGGAGGCGGTTTCGTCCGGGCCGACCAGGCGGAAGTCGCGCCGCTCGGCGGTGTCGGCCATGAGCTGTTCCAGCAGGCCGCCCAGCACCCGGGTGGGTTCGTGCAGGGTCGCGCCGGGCTTGTCCACCGCCACGGCGTACTTCTCCAGGGGCGGGAGGGGAAGTGGGCGGGTGATCAGTCCGCCGTTGGTGCGGGGGTTCGCACCGAGCCTGCGTGGCCCGTGGGGCTGGCCGGTGAGCACGTCCGGCATCGGGTGGCCCTTCTCGTCGAAGAGCTCGTCGGGGCGGTAGGAGCGCAGCCACGCCTCCAGCTGGGCGAGGTGCTCGGGGTTGTCGCGGACCTGGTCGAGCGGCACTTGATGGGCGCGCCAGGTGCCCTCCACGGGCACCCCGTCGACCTCGCGCGGGCCGGTCCAGCCCTTGGGGGTGCGCAGCACGATCACCGGCCAGCGGGGGCGCCCGGTGGCACCCTCGGCGCGCGCCGCGTGCTGGGCTGCGGCGATCCGGTCGAGAGCGGCGTCCATGGCGGCCGCCATCGCCCGGTGCACCTGCACCGGGTCGTCGCCGGTGACGTGCAGGGGTTCGTGGCCGTAGCCGCGCAGCAGCGCGTCCAGTTCCTCGTGCGGGAGGCGGGCGAGCACCGTGGGGTTGGCGATCTTGTACCCGTTCAGGTGGAGGATCGGCAGCACCGCGCCGTCGTGCACCGGGTCGAGGAACTTGTTCGCGTGCCAGGAGGCGGCCAGTGGGCCGGTCTCGGCCTCGCCGTCACCGATCACGCAGGCGACCACCAGCTCGGGGTTGTCCAGCGCGGCGCCGTAGGCGTGGGCGAGCGAGTATCCCAGCTCGCCGCCCTCGTGGATCGAGCCCGGCGTCTCGGGAGCGACGTGGCTGGGCACCCCGCCGGGGAAGGAGAACTGCCGGAACAGCTTGGCCATGCCCGCCTCGTCGCGGGTGACGTCGGAGTAGCGCTCGGTGCAACTGCCGTCCAGCCAGGACCCGGCCAGCACGGCCGGGCCGCCGTGACCGGGACCCCAGACGCAGATCGCCTCCAGGTCGCGGGCCCTGATCACCCGGTTGAGGTGGGTGTACACGAGGTTCAGCCCGGGCGAGGTTCCCCAGTGGCCGAGCAGGCGGGGCTTGATGTGCTCGGGCCGCAGCGGCTCACGCAGCAACGGGTTGGCCATCAGGTAGATCTGCCCGACGGCCAGGTAGTTCGCCGCACGCCACCGGGCGTCCAACTCTGCGAGTTCCTGCTCGCCCAACACGCCGCCGGCGCGAGGGTCGCCCCACTGTTCGGTACGCATCGGAAGCCTTTCTCTGTCGATGGTCAGTCGTAGCGTCTTCCCACGAAATTCCCGCTGAGTGCTGCTGCGCCCGGCGTCCGCGCCGCAGGGGGCGGGTTCACCCGGCCGGGTTATCGGCGTGGAGTTCAGGCGTCGGCGGTCCCGGGCAGCCACAGATCGGGGCCGAAGACCTCGTGCCGGATGAGGTCACCGGGCACACCGGCCTGGCGGAACCGAGCCCGGACGGCACACATGAAGGGCACCGGGCCGCACTGGTGGACCTGGGCGTGGGCGGGCAGGGCCGGCCCGCCCACGCCCATCAGTCCGACCTCGGCGTCCGGCTCCTCGGCGCCGGGCTGCTCGTGCCTGATCGGAGCGGCACCGTCGAACGGGCCAGGACCGGTCTACCAAGTCCGATCGCCGCCGTGTTGGGCCGAACGTCCCCGGAAGCGCGATCAGGGCCGAAGGACCCCGGGAGAGGGGCCTGCCGGCCCACGGCGGCCGGCTGGCCCGCCCCGATCGGCCATGACGAACGGGGCCGTTCGGCCCTGGGATCGCTCGCAGCGCTGCCGTGGTGCATCCCGACCGCAGTGGCGACGGCGGCGGGCAGACCCACGCCGAGATCGAGCGGGGCAATGGTCCAGAAGTAGCCGGACCCCACCTGGTCCGCCTGAGGCTCATGGCGCCTTGACGCCCCAGGTCGTTAGCTGCCATATTAGGTGTATGACAAAGGGTGGAGCCGACGGCGAGCAGCCCACGCTGGAGCAGGCCGAGTGGCAGCTGCGGCACTATGGCCTGGAGGTGGATCCGCAGGCCGTGCTGGTCGCGGTGCGGCTGATCTCCGCGGGTGCCAGGGTCGGTCGGGCGGCCGAGGCCCACTTCGCCAGGTTCGGGCTGTCGACGGGCCGCTACCGGCTGCTCGCGGACCTCGAAGGCCATGGGGGGGAGAAGTCCCCCTCGCAACTGGCGGCCGACCTCGACGTCTCCAGGGCCACGGTCACCGGCCTGCTGGACGGCCTGGAGCGCGACGGCCTGATTGCCAGGCGTCCGTCCGTCGAGGACGGTCGTGGCACGGTCGCGGTCCTGACCGCGCGCGGTGCGCAGCGCCTGCGCGACATGGCGCCCGAGCATTTCGGGCGACTGGAGGCGATGGTGGGGGGGCTCACCGTCGAGGAGCGAACCGTGTTCCTGGACCTTCTCGCCCGTGTCGTGCGCGACAGTTCGGCCCTGACCGCCGACTGACCCGGCCGGCGGCCGGCCCGGGCTCTCATCCGGTGGATGGGAGCCCTTCTCGCGAAGCAATAATTAGCCAGCTAATTATTGGCTCTTCAAGGGCCCGTCGGCAGCCTGGCCGAACCCTTTCGCCTTCCGGAATTCCCACGAGATGAAGAGGTCGAGATGCCTGCGACGAAGGACAGAACCGGTCCGGGCCCGGCGGCCGCCCCGCAGTTCACGCTGTGGCGCGAGGTGTTGACCGCGTACGCCGCCCCCGCCCTGACGGCGGGTGCCGCGGGAGTCGTCACCGGACAGGCGGACCTCACAGTGGCGGCCTGCACCTCCATCGCCGGCACATCCGCGGTGATGGCGTTCCTGGTCGGTACCTGGCTGCGGCACGGCGGGCAGCCACGTCGCTGGACCACGACCCTGCCGCGGCTCGTCCTGACCGCGCTGCTCGTCATCGTGACCGCCGGTGCGGCGGCGGCGCTGGGATGGTTCGCCGCCGAGTGGCTGCCGGCCGTTACCCCGGTCCACGCTGCGCCCTGGCTGCGGCGACTGCGCATCGACCTGCCCGTCTCCGCCGTCCTCGCCACCACCGTCGTCACCCTGCGCTGGCGCGCCGGCGTCGCGAAAGCCCGGCCGTGAGCCCGGCCGTGAGCCCGGCCGTGAGCCCGGCCGTGAGCCCGGCCGTGACCGGCACCTCGGTCCGGCCACCGGCGCCCGGACGCACCGAACCCACCCTCGCGGCACCGGCTGCCGCGGACGACACCAAGCACCGAGGAGAAACCCGATGATCGTTGTCATGGGAGCGACCGGAACCACCGGAACCGCCCTGCTCCACAGCCTCCGCGCACTCGACGTACCCGTCCGCGCCCTCACTCGCACCCCGCACCGACCGCTCCCTGGCACCACCGGCCCGCACGACCGGCTCGTCGAGGTCCGGTACGCCGACGCCGGCGACCCGGACTCGCTGCGCGCCGCCTTCGCGGGCGCCGACCAGCTCTTCCTCGCCATGGCCAACAGCCCCGCACAGGTCGAACTCGAAACCCGCGTCATCGACATCGCCGCCCACAGCGGTATCGGACACGTCGTCAAGCTCTCCGCCCCCGCCGCCGAGCCCACGTCACCCGTCGCGATATCCCGGGGGCACCACGCCGTCGAAGAACACCTGCGGGCCTCCGGGCTCACCGGCACCGTCCTGCGTCCCTACGCGTTCATGCAGAACCTACTGCGCCTCGCGCCCACCGTGGCCCAGGGGCTCGTCCTCGGCGCCATGAGGGACGCGCGCTGCAACTACGTCGACGGCCGCGACATCGGCGATGTCGCGGCCGCAGTGCTCACCCGGAGCCACCTCGCGGGCGGTACGTACGCGCTGACCGGGCCGGAAGCCGTCTCCCACCCCGATCTCGCCGCCCGGCTCACCGAACTGACCGGCCGTCGGATCAGGTACGTCGACCTCGCCCCGGACGAGCTGCGCGACACCCTCGTCCGCCAGGCCGGCATGCCCGCCTGGCTCGCCGACCACGTCGTGGAGATCCAGCAACTCGCCATTGCCCGAACCGAGTTCCCCACCAGCACCGTCACCGACGTCCTCGGTCGGCCGCCCCGTACGCTCGACGCCTTCCTGGACGAACACCGTGCCCACTTCCGGTGATCCGTCCTGCTTCCGGTGACGGGAGCGGGGTTTGACCGTCCGTCCGTGCGGTGTACCCCCGCTGGGGAACGCCGACAGCGGGAACGCGTTCGATCGCTCGGGCCTTTTGTGACAAGGGCCGCGTGCTGTTCCGGAGATTCCGAAATGACGGACGCGAGAGTGTCCCGTTGCTGAGTTCTCGTCAGATTCTTTCCTTCTCGGAGGTTTCGGTGGCGCGCACATCCTTCTTTTGCGTTATCCGTTGACTGCGGCCCGTCACCGCTGCTTTTCTTCCGTTCACGCCCCCGCCGGAGCCTCCGCAGGCCGGCCACCGGGCCTGGTTTCCGCTGCTCCACCCGCACCGCAGCTCTGCCGCTGACACGGCGTCGGTCGACGCCCGTCAGCCCCCACGGCACTGCCGGCAAGCACGGGCCACTCCACCGTTACGCCTCGCGCCCGCGTCCTCGCCGGCACCCGCCCTGCCACGAGCCGTCATCCGGGCCGACCGGCACCGGAGTCGGCATGAGAGAGGAACCCCCACCCATGGGCATCCCCCACGTTCGTGCGCTCAGACGAGCGGCCCTGGCCGCCGTCGCGTCGCTGTCCCTCGTCACCGCCGCCCTGATCACCGGCGGTGCCGCCCAGGCGGCGGACGAGTCGGCGTCGTCGCAGAACGGCTCCGTGACCAACCCGTACAGCCCCGCCTACCAGCACCCCTACCGACACGGCGTCATGCCGACCATCGCGCAGAACGAGAAGATGAAGCAGTGGGCCTCCACTCACCAGGAGCCCAGCGCCGGCGCGGCCACCGGACCGCAGACCCTCTCCTACGGCGGAGGGATCGACGGGATCGGCGTGCAGAGCGGCCACTCCAAGGTCTACCTGGTCTTCTACGGCAACCAGTGGGGCACGCAGACCGCGGACGCCAACGGCAACGCCAAGTTCTCGGGCGACTCCGCGGGGGCGGCGGGCGCCGCCCAGCAGATGTTCAAGGGCATCGGCACCGGCAACGAGCTGTGGTCCGCGGACCTGACGCAGTGGTGCGACGGGCCGAACGTGGCGGCCGGGGCCACCAGTTGCCCCTCCAACGCGAACTTCGTCCCCTATCAGAGCGGTGGCGTGCTCGCCGGCGTGTGGTACGACAACGCGGCGGCGTCGCCGAGCGCGGCCACCGGGCACCAGCTGGGCCAGGAAGCCGTCAACGCCGCGGCGCACTTCGGCAACACCACGGCGGCCTCCAACCGGGACGCCTACTACGTGATCCTGTCGCCGCACGGCACCAACCCGGACAACTACCAGAACCAGTACTGCGCGTGGCACGACTACAACGGTGACACCACGCTGACCGGCGGCGCGGTCAACTCCCCGTACGGCGACGTCGCGTTCAGCAACCAGCCGTACAACATCGACTCCGGCGCCGGCTGCGGCGTGGGCTTCGTCAACTCGCCCGGTACGCTGGACGGCTTCACGATGACCCTCGGCCACGAGTGGCACGAGATGATGTCGGACCAGAACCCGGCCGGCGGCTGGACCAACCACGTGTCCGGCAGCTCGTACAACGGTCAGGAGAACTCGGACGAGTGCGCCTGGCTGTCCCCGGGCACCGCGGGCGGCGCGGCCAACATCACCTTCGGCAGCTTCGGTACCTGGGCCGAGCAGGCCAGCTGGTCCAACGACACCAACTCCTGCGCGATCTCCCACCCGATCGTGGGCGGCGGCTCGACGGGCAACACGGTGAGCGTCACCAATCCCGGCAACCAGACGACCGCGCAGGGCGCCTCGGTCAGCCTGCAGGTCCAGGCCAGTGACTCGGCCTCCGGCCAGAGCTTCACCTACTCGGCCACCGGCCTGCCGACCGGCCTCTCCATCAACTCGGCGACCGGCCTGATCACCGGCACCGCGACGGCGGCCGGCAGCTACAACGTGACCGCCACCGCCAAGGACACCACCGGCGCCACCGGCTCCACCAGCTTCGGCTGGACGGTCAACGGCACCGGAGGCTCCTGCACCCCGGCCCAGCTGCTCGGCAACCCCGGCTTCGAGACCGGCTCCGCCGCGCCGTGGACCGCGACCAGCGGCGTCATCGACAACTCGGCGTCCGAGCCCGCCCACAGCGGCTCCTGGAAGGCCTGGCTGGACGGCTACGGCACCTCGCACACCGACAGCCTCGCGCAGACCGTCACCGTCCCGTCGGGCTGCAAGGCAACCCTGAGCTACTGGCTGCACATCGACACGGCCGAAACCACCACCACTGCCCAGTACGACAAGCTCACCGTGACCGTCAACGGCACCACGGTGGCCACGTACTCCAACCTCGACCACAACACCGGCTACGCCCAGAAGACGATCGACCTGTCGGCCTACGCCGGTCAGAGCGTCGCGCTGAAGTTCACCGGCGTGGAGGACTCCTCCCTCCAGACCAGCTTCGTGATCGACGACACCGCGATCCAGACCAGCTGACCCCTGGCCCGTCCGAACGCTCGGCCCGGCGGCTCCTTGCCGCCGGGCCCACCCATTGGTCGGTGATCTCGCCGTCGTCGGTGTGGATCGGAGTGAAGAGCTTGGCGGTCTGGCCCTGGTCGGTCCAGCCCGACCAGGGCGGGTCGCGTCCGGAACGCCCTGGCCCGCTCGCGAACGCCGAGGTTCGGTGCATCCTCGACATCGCCCGGACCGCGCGACTAGGCTCACGCACAGGCAAGCTATTCAATTTGTTGACTATGGAGCCCGTCGTGCACCCCTTTCGCGCAGCCGTCGAAGCCGACGACCACGATGCCCTCGAGGCCCTTCTGGCCGAGAACGTCGTCTTCACCAGCCCCGTCGTCTTCAAGCCCTACCCGGGCAAGGCCATGACCGCCGCGATCCTGCGCGGTGCCGCACGGGTCTTCGAGGACTTCCACTACGTCCGCGAGATCAACGACGGCGGCGGCCGCGACCACGCGTTCGTCTTCAAGGCCACCGTCGACGGCCGTGAGGTGCACGGCTGCGACTTCCTCCACGTCGACGAGGACGGCCTGATCGACGAGTTGACGGTGATGGTCCGCCCCCTCTCCGGCGCGCAGGCGCTCGCCGCCGCGATGGGCGCGCAGTTCGAGCGGATCACCGCCGAAGCGCAGGGCGCGTCCGCGGCATGATCGCGACCACGGGCTTCCGTCGCTACGTCGCGGTCGGCGACAGCCAGACCGAGGGCCTGGGGGACGGTGACGAGGCGGCCGGATGGCGCGGCTGGGCGGACCGATTGGCGGAGACGATCGCCGGGCACGAACGCGGTCTGCTCTACGCCAACCTCGCCGTGCGCGGCCGACTCGCCGGCGAGGTGCGGGCCGAACAGCTCGCCCCTGCCCTCGCGCTGCGGCCGGACCTGGTCACCGTGGTCGCCGGGATGAACGACCTGATGCGGCCGGGCTTCGACGCGGGCCGGGTGGTGGCGGAGCTGGACGCGATGTTCGCCGCCTTCACGGCCACCGGGGCGCGGGTGCTCACGTTCACCTTCCCCGACATCGGCCGGATCGCGCCACTGGCCCGCGGACTGCGACCCCGGCTCCTGGACCTCAACGCGCGCATCCGGGCCACGGCCGACCACCGCGGCGTCGTGGTCGTCGACTTCTTCCCGCACGAGGTGACGACCGATCCGCGCATGTGGAGCTCGGACCGGCTGCACGCCAGCCCGCTCGGCCACGCCGGGATCGCCGCCGCGGCGGCCGAAGCGCTCGCGCTGCCCGGCAGCGACGGTGGGTGGACCGAGCCGCTGCCACCGCTCCCGGCAGCGGGGCTCCACCGGCGAGCCGCCCAGGAGGCCGCCTGGATCGGCACCTTCCTCGGACCGTGGCTGATGCGCCGCCTGCGCGGGCGCTCCTCCGGCGACGGACGGGTCGCGAAACGCCCGGATCTGAGGCCGGTCGGGGCTCCCCGCCCGGCGCACTGAGCGGCCGCCCCCGAAGACCGTCAGACCGGGCCCTGCGCCGGCCCCCGTGCGGGCGCCGGCGCGGCGGCCCGCCGGTCCAGAACGGCGAGCACCTGCTCGCACCAGCGCTGGTTCTCGCGCTCGAACGACAGTCCGCGCATCAGGGTCAGATACGGCCCGATCCGTTCGGCCGTGGCGAGGTACTCGTCCTCGAAACGCCCGTCCAGCAGCCGCGCCCGAAGGCGCTCGTAGCGGGCCACCTTGGCCTGCGCCCACACCAGCCGTTCGAGCAGCGCCGCGCGCACGGCGTCCGGGTCGCCCGCGTCCACGGCCTGCACCTGGACGAGCAGCTCGTCACGGACCGCGGACGGTCGCGGTGGCGAGGCCGTGAACGACCGCAGCGCGGCGCGGCCCGCCTCGGTGAGCGAGAACAGCCGCTTGTTCGGCCGCCGCTCCTGCTCGACGACCCGGGCGCTGACCAGCCCCTCCGCCTTCATCCGGTCCAGCTCCCGGTAGAGCTGCTGCGGTGTGGCCATCCAGAAGTTCGCCGCCGACGCGTCGAACGCCTTCGTCAGGTCGTAACCGGACGCCTCGCCCTCCAGGAGGGTCGACATGATCGCGTTGCGCAGAGCCATGCCGCCAGCCTAGCGAGCGCCCGGTGCGCCGGCGACCGACGCGACTAATCAACAACGCACCTACCTCTTGGGGTCCGGGCGCCGGAGCCCTCACTCGTCGTAGTGGCCGTCGTCGCTGAACGCCCCGCCGAGCAGGGCGCCGCCCACCAGGCCGGCGGCGCCCGCGCCGAGCATCGCGCCGGCGCCGAAGCGACGGCCTCCCTCCGGCCGTTCCTGTCCGGGGACCTGGGGATAGCCCTGCTGCGGGTGGGCGTCCTGGTGGTAGGCCTGCTGCGGGTAGCCCGGCTGTACCGGCTGCGGGTACCCGTCGGTCTGCGGCGGGGTGTAGAACGGCGGCGGGGTGGTGCTGATGCGGTGGGCGCAGCCGCCGCAGGTGTGGATCTGGCGGGGAACGCCCCACTGCGGGGACCACAGGGCGGTGGTGGTGCCGGCGCCGTGCGAGGGGTCGAAGAAGCAGGTCATGAGTGAAGCACGTCCACGCCGAAGTCGGCGGCGATTCCGGCCAGCCCGGAGGCGTAGCCCTGGCCGACGGCGCGGAACTTCCAACCGCCTCCGTGGCGGTACAGCTCGCCGAAGAGCATGGCCGTCTCCGCCTCGCTGCCCGTGAGGTCGTACCGGACCACTTCGGTGGCGGTGACCGGGTCGACGAGGCGGATGTGGGCGTGCGGGACCTGTGCGAAGGACTAGGCCGTGTCTCATAATTGATCTTGTGGTTGGGAAATGTCGTTGAGCCCATGGCCAGCGGTCGAGGAGACTGCCGCCGTGAGCTCTCGACGTTTCGTAACACTTGATCAGGACGGCGCGGCCGACGGGTGGCTGCACGTGGTGGTCGAGGCCCCGACCGGCGTCTTCTACCAGCAGCAGTACGGTGGCCAGCTGTGTCGACAGGGGCAGGCGGAGGGCTTCCTGGTGCCGGTATTCGGCCCTGACGCGCTGGACGCGCTGCGCCAACTGTTCGAGGAGGAGTTCGCTGGCGCCGGCACGTGGAACTACTCGTGGCCGGATGACGAGCGCGCAAGGCTGTGCGGAATCATCGAAAGCATCCCCTACTGGGCATCCGACGGGCACACGGAGGATCTGCACGTTTTGCGGCTGGACGAGAGCCGAATCCGCGATGCCGACGAGTCCTGGGTGCCGGTGATCACGCCGGACGGCCCCGGAGTGCTGCTGTGGGCCAACTCGGACTGAATCGCGGCGATCAGCTGTCCGCCCTGAGCCAGAGGATCAGCGCCGCGATGACCACCCCAGCCTTGTATTGGGCCGCCAGTTTGTCGAACCTGGTTGCCACTGACCGGAATTGCTTCAGCTTGGCGAAGCACCGCTCGACGACGTTCCACCCCTTGTAGGCGGCCTTGTCGAAGGCCGGCGGCCGACCGCCCCGGCTCGCGCGGCGGGCGCGGTTGGCGATCTGGTCCCGGCGTTCGGGGATGGTCGCCTTGATCCGCCTGCGCCGCAGCAGCCGACGGATCTTCCGGGAGGAGTAGGCCTTGTCGGCCACCACCCGGTCGGGGCTGGTCCTCGGTCGCCCGGTCCCGACGCGCGGAACACGGATCGCGTCGAGGACGGCTGGCAGCATCGTGCAGTCGGCCGTGTTGCCGGTGCTCCGCACGATCGACAGCGGCAGACCCCGGCCGTCGACCGCCAGGTGGACCTTGGTGGTCAGCCCGCCCCGGGACCGGCCGAGCGCCTCGCGGCGCGCAACTGCTGCCGGATCATCCGATTCGTCCTCGGGCTGATCCCCTTTTTTCGGGCACCGGCGGCGTGCTGGTGAGCCCTCGCGAACGTGGAGTCGATCGAGACCGTCCACTCCACGGTCCCCACGGCGTCGTTGCGGACTTGGACCTCGTGCAGGAGTGTGGCCCAGGTGCCGTCCTTCTCCCATTGGGCAAAGCGCCGGTAGACGGTCTGCCATGGGCCGTAGCGTTCGGGCAGGTCACGCCACGGGGCGCCGGTGCGCAGTCGCCACAGCACCCCGTTCACCACCTGGCGGTGATCACGCCAAGGACGCCCGGCCCCGTCCCGCTGTGGCAGCAACGGCTCTATCCGAGCCCACGCAGCATCCGTTATCTCTCCTCGACTCACCACAAGATCAATTATGAGACACGGGCCTAGCGCCGCTGGTGCGCGTCGTAGATCGCGACGGCGACGACGATGCGTTCCACGGCTGCGGGTACGGCGGCCAGGTCGGCTTCGATGCGTTCCCGGTCTCCGGAGGTGGCGTCCTTGGAGGGGCGACGATATGGCGCACCGCCCCGCCCGGGCTGCGCGTGTTGTTGAAGAAGACGAAGTGCTGCTCGGAGAGCACCCTGCCGGAGGCGTCGCACAGCAGAGCGCTGGCGTCGAGTTCGACGCGGGTGGCCGTGGTCCATCCGAGTCCGACTGTGACGGTGCCCGTACCGGGAGCCGCCTCCGTCAGGGAGATGTTGCCGCCCTTCGCCCTAAGCCGATGGGTTCGTGGATTTTTGCGCTACACAGAGGGGGAACCTGCAGGCCAGGTTGCCGTGTCATGAACCGATGCCGGTGGGTTCGCAGGCTGCGCCGCCGCGGCTGCGCTTTCTGGGTCCCGACCGGAAGGCCGCCGACTCGGTGCTGGCGTGCAGGGCGACGGCTGGGACTTGCATGGATAGCGCCACGCCGGGCTCACCCCAGGGCTGTTTCAAAGTCCCGGTGAGTACGTGAGCCCGCAGGTCATGGCGATGCAGGGGTCCGGGCCTGGCCCGTCACGAACGCAACGAAGCTCCGGTTGAACGGGGTGACCTTCCCAAGTCGCCCTGAGCCGCCGGAGCTTCGTTGTGCCGCCAGTCTGCCACCGTCTGCCTGATCAAGTCGCCTGCTCTGGACGGCGTGGCAGGATTGTCGCTGGTGGAGCGGTTGCGGCTGCTGCCCGATCCGCGTCGACGGCGAGGGGTGCGTCACCCGTTCGTGGCGGTGCTCCTGGTCGCCGCCTCGGCGGTGGTTTCCGGCGCGCGCTCGTACGCGGCCATCGGCCAGTGGGCCGCGAACGCTCCGCAGCACACCCTGGTCCGGCTGGGCGCCAGGGTCGCAGGCGCGCTGGGCATGCGCGTCGCACCGAGCGCCGCCACGATCCGGCGAGTCATCGCTCTGGTCTGCCCGGGCGGCCTGGTCGACCTGACCGGCGCCGATCCGGTCGGCTCGGAATCGGTGGCCGTGGACGTCAAGACGGCCCGCGGCTCCCGACACGACACTTCGCCCGCCGCCCACCTGTTGGCCGCGATGACCGACGATGGCCGGACCGTCACCCAGCTGCGGGTCCCCGACAAGACCAACGAGATCACCTGCTTCGCCTCGCTACTGAAGCCCTACAGCCTGACCGGAATCACGGTCACGGCCGATGCCCTGCACACCCAACGCGCCCACGTTCGCTTCCTGGTCGAGGAGAAGAAGGCCCACTACCTGCTGGTGGTCAAGGCCAACCAGCCCGAACTGCATCGCAGGCTGCGGTCGTTGCCGTGGAAGGAGGTCACCGCACGCCACTACGACCGCGAGGCCGGCCACGGCCGCAAGGAGACCCGTGTGACCAGAGCCCTCACCGTCACCGACCTCGACCTGGACTTCCCCCACGCCGTCCAGGCCGCACGCATCCTGCGCTACCGCACCGACCTCAAGACCGGCATCGTCAGCCGCCAGACCATCTACGCGATCACCGACCTGACCTCGCACCAGGCCTCGCCCCAGCGCCTCGGCCGGCTGGCCAGGTCGCAATGGACCATCGAGAACCGGCTGCACTTCGTCCGCGACACCGCCTTCCGTGAGGACACCTCGAAGATCCGTACCGGCCATGGACCCGAGAACATGGCGACCCTCCGCAACCTGGCGATCAACACGCTGCGGCGGCACGGGCACCGCAACATCGCCGCCGGCCTCCGGCACGCCTCCTACGAGCCCTTCAGCCGCCCGCTCGACCTCCTCGGCCTCGCCTGACCAGCACAGTCACAAGATGTGACTGAGCATTTCAGTTGGCCAGTTGAGCAACGCCCGGCAGGATCTGTCGCATGACACGCGACGACCTCGCCGAGATGCTCGCCGACCAGACGCCGGCCTGCGGCCCCGCACGCGACGCCCTGCTCTCCGGAGGCACCTTCACGGTCTGGGACAGCCTCATCCCCGCCAACCAGCATTTCGGCGTCTACCGGCGCCGCCTCCGGACCACCCAGAGGCGCGGGGTCGCGACGCTCGGCCTCACCGAGACCGTTGGGATCCTCGAACAAGCAGGAGACGAACCCTTGCGCATCGGCCTGATCCAGACAGCGGATCGCGCCTGGGGGTTCATGCTCTTCTTCAACGCCGCAGCCACGACGGTGCTGGCATGCGCCCGAGGCGGCCGCGTCCGGCCCGAGGACGACTGACAGCGAGCCGAACGCTCAACCGGCCACCTCGACCACTCACTGGCCAGCTGAAGCGCTCAGTCACACAAGATCACCGAACTTTGCAACGGCCCTGGGGCTCACCCATCTCGGTGCGAGGCCGGCAGGGTCCAGCTGCCGATGCTGATGGCCAAGTCACGGCACAAGATGCCGGAGAATACAGCGCAATCTCCACCTCTCGCCGGAGGTGATCGCCGAGGTCACCAGCTTGCTTGTCGCTGGTCTGTCTCCAGTCTCCTGAGCACGGAACCGGGTTGCTCGGCTACCTAATTCTGAAGCGGCTATTGCGAAGCTGGCGCAACGCGATGCCGCGACTTTGCTTTTGGAAGAACTGTGACACCAGCGAGGCGCCGCGCCCGAGAATCCTGGCGTTTGGTGGGCCCCTGGTCGATCGGCGACTGGGTCAGTCGGGCGGCCTCGTTCGGCTCCCAGTGACCGGCCAGGGCGTCGACCTCGTCCAGGGACCAGGACTGAGCCGCCGGACCGACGTTGCGGGACCTTTTTCTACGTCAGTCTGAGAGTTACGGCCAGCTCACGCTCGCTCTCGCGGGCGCGCTGCCGGATCGCGGCCATGGTGAGGCATCATTGCGTCATCCAGGCTGACGGTCGGTCGCCCGCTCGTGCCAGTTTGGCCGCGGGGTCGACCACCTCATCCTTCGTCGAGCCGAGGAAACCGTTGGTCGTTGCGCCAGGCTCCGACGAAAGCGCAGTAGCGGACTGCGCGTCATCGGGCAGGCATCGACACCATCGCCACAGAAGGCCGCGCCTTGGGGATGCTGCCCTTCCTGAAGGGGTGCTGCCTTTGGTCAGGCAGTGTGTTCCTGGTCCAGCTGTGCTTCAGATGTCTGGTCCGTTCGTCCAGTTGTCCACCTGATCGTAGATGTTCCATACCAGATTCTGGAGCCCCGGTTCGGTGTATTGATCCTTGGACTGACGCTTACGGGTGTTTGTCACGGCAGCGATGCAGAAGTCATCGTTGGCTCGTGCCAGGGTGGCGGTGGTTCCTGGGAGGTCACCGTTGGCCTGCCAGTCCGAACTAGTACCCATGTTGAGTTGTATCCACCATCCACAGGCGTAGTGCCAGTCTGTCCGGGACACCGGAGGGTTGGCGTTGGGGTCGCCAGCGTCAGGGACTCCGGACGGTGTGCTCAGGTAGGAAATCATCCCTGGGTTCAAAATCTGCGTCGGGTTGGGGAATCCGTCGACTCTATTGGCGAAGCGCAGCATGTCGAGCGCGCTGGCGATCCAGCCTCCATGGGAGTCCATCCGCCTCACGGGTATCCCGTATGGGTCGTCCTGGCCTTCGCCGAAGTACACGGCCTCCGTGGGCAATTGTTCTGCCCGGGTATCTCCGGCGATGACCATGTCGCTGATTCCGCAGGGCTGCAGGATGTTTGACTGAACGTAAGTCTGGTAGGGCTGTCCCGTGACTTGTTCGATGACGCGGCCGAGCACGCAGTATCCGAAGTTGGAGTACGCGTAGCACGTGCCTGGCGGGTGGTCCAGGGAGCGGGTTTCCAGCACCCAGGTGATGAGGTCATGCTGGTTCCACGAAGTGTGCTCGAACATGGGGTCGTTGGCGTCGTTGGGCCATCCGCCGCTCGTGTGGTGCAGGAGGTCCTCGACTGTTACCGACTCCACCGTGCGGTCGGCCGGGTTGACGTAGTGGCCGCCGAGTATCCCAGTGGGTCCAAAAACGTGGTCCTTGAGCTGGATCTTGTTTTGCTGCACCAAGAGCAGGACGGCGGCTGCTGTGATGGCTTTGCTGACGCTGGCGATGCGCCAGAGGGTTTGGGGTGTTGCTCGCACCCCGGTGCCTGCCAGTCCGTACCCGTTGGCGTAAACGAGTTTCCCGGCTCGGCTGATGGCCAGTGCCATCCCAGGGACCTGGTAGGTGTCCATGAACTGGTTGGCCATAGTGTCCACGACCGGAACCGCATCACGCTTTTCCCAGACGGCAGTGTACGATGCGACGGCGTCGCGGCCTCGGCCGACCCCGTACGCACCGAGACATGTCAGCCGGTGCCTCGACGCCTTGGCCTGCGTGTCCGCGTTCATAAATTGAGCGCCAGTCATTATGTGCGAAGAAATGAAGTGCCGCCCGTCATTCTTCTCCCACAGGGCAAAAATGTACTGGACGTCATTGTCGGCTCCTCCGGCATCTCGGCCGAATGCGCCGTAGACGCGGACAGGTCGATACCCGGCATTGGTCTGGCCGTTGAAATCTGTCTGATATTTTGAGATTTCACTAACTGTTACCATCCAGTTTGGATTATCCGGCTTCTGCTCGCACATATTGACTGTCGGCATGTCCCACCAAGATGTGTTTCCGTCTATGTCGATAATCCGATACCCGTCATTGTGTGCAGCGTCCCTGATGCCCGGCCACTGAGCGAGGGGCTTGTCAGGGACTGGTCTCCACGTTTCCAATGAGCCCTGAGGGTCGTCCACCTTAATAGAATTCTCATATATGGCGGATATGAATGGATTGTTATTGACGGTGAATCCGTGCTGACGGGTGATTTTCCACCCCGGCCCGTTGTCGTGATTGAATTGGGCGAACTCTCGCGGTGTCATGTAGTGTCCGCAGTGCTGCCAGTATGGGTTACCCATGTGGGCCTGCTGGAAGACGGCTAGGAATTCAGCGGCACCCTGGTTCCCGGCGCCGACCTCGTAGCCGGCGAGGTCTACGAGCCGGTACTTCTTTTCTCTCCACCACTTCTGGAGCGACGACTGGTAGGTGGAATTGTCGGCCATGATGACAATTTGGCAATCTCGGCCGCCTCCATCCATGAGGGCCGCAGCTGCCTCGATCTTCAAGATGCTGGGAATAGCCGAGGTGAGTCCATAGTAGGTGAGCGTGACAGCGAAAGGAGCGATACCGCCACCGGGTGCGTTGATTCGGTAGCCGTGTGCGGGTATGAGGCCGATCTCGTGTGTTGATGTGCGGCTCAAGACTCCGCCGGTCCACCCCAGCAGTTCGGGCTTCAAGTCATACGGCAATGATGTCCCGTCTAGAGTGACGCGGTAGCCGTTGATGGTGAGTGTGCGTCCTTTGACGTCGGCGAACCAGGTGGAGTTTGTGTCTATATTCAGACGGCCATCGGCCCCTAATGCAAACGAGAAGTCGGCGACGATTCCAGAGGCTGATTGGAACTGATATTCAGGCGCAGGTATGAAAGTCAGTTCGTGAGTCCGGTCCTGTGACAGCACGGGGTTAGCATTAAATAGGCTAACCGGTTGCAGCGCGTGGGACAGCTTACGGCCATCTACGGTGAGGGTGTATCCGTTGATGGTCAGCGTGCTACCGTTGATGCTTGCGAAGCCAGCGTAACGGCGATTAATGCTGAGCTTGCCGTCCTTCCCTAGCGTGAATTTGAAATCCGGAATGATTCCCGAGCCGGCGAGGAACATGTAGTCGGCCCCTGGCGCAAGGGTCAACCCGTGGTCAGTGTTCTGCGCTAGCATTCCCGCGTTGACGATCTGCAGTTGAAGTCCATGTGAGAGCTTTCTTGCGTCCAGCGTTACGGGATATCCGTGCACAAGGAGAGTCCCGGTGCTGCGCCCCTTGAGGAAACCTTCGTACTCAGAAGGGTAATCAACGGTTCCGTTCGGGGAGACCGTGAAGCTGAAGCTCACTATTCCAGATGCCTGCTGAAAGGAATGTTCACCTGGCGCCAGGTTGATCGAGGGCGCGTGCGCGCCGTCCACCCAGCCAATCTCTCCGGCAAGAAGAGTGAACTGCGTATAGGTAAGGGAGCTTGTGTCGATTCGAATGCTGACCATTTCTTTAACAGCTTTCTGCGCAACCCTGAAGGTGACTAAGTAATCTGTGATAAAGCCATCCAAATTATTGCTGGCGGTGGCCGCCTGTGGCGCGGGTGAATGGGCATGCAGCCGTGTCAGTTGAACCAGACTTGAACGAGGAATCCGTCGCCCGGACCGGCCACAAGGGGAGCCTCGCCTGCCGACAGCGCAGGCGGTCCGCCGCCGGGCGGTGTTAGCGACAACCGGGGGCATCACGGTCATCCGGTCCGATTCCTCGACGTGCGCAGGCCGTCTACTTGCCACTCTTCACCCACTCGCTGTACCCCGCAAGGTGAGCAGTTGGCCATCCGGAGGTCATATTGAGCTGCTCTGGTCTCTGTGGAGTCTGGCCGTCGCTGCGGGACGCGGGATTGTAACCGGCTGTCCACGTCCCGGCCCAGGCTGGACGGGCCCTGCCCTTCACACCGGTCGGCCGGGACAGCCGTACCCGCGCTGCAGGGGAAATTGTGCAGGGCAGTCCGCCGACGGCCCTCGGGGTGCGGGCGGCTTCGTCGCTGCGTCACGCACGGATCGGACCTGGGCGCTTGTCGGGGTGGGCTGTGAGGACATACTTGGTCGCGCTGGTGTTCGAGAGGCCGAACAGTCCCATCAGGCGTACCGGGTCTGCGCTGTGGCGGGCCTCGTCGAGGATGCGGTCGGTGCGCACGGCACCGGCGGTCAGGCCGATGGTGTGAAACGGCTTTCGCACCAGGCCTGCGCTGACGGCCGGGCCGGTGAGGTCGACGGCGCTCTGCCGGCTCAAGATCAGGTGGGGGTTGGCACTGTCGGGCCAGCGCTGGTGGCGTTCCCGGATCCAGGCGGTGGTGAGGCTCATCAGGAGACCTTCGAGGTAGAGGACGTGATCCAGGTGCCGGGGGCGGCGTACGCGCTGGCGGGCGGTGGTGCGGTCGAGGTCGTCGAGGCGCAGGCGGGCGACTTGGTGGGGGTGGAGGGCGTGGACGGCGACGAGGGCGACGATGAGGCGGCTGCGGGTGGCGGGGAGGTGGTCGAGGATGCCGGTGAGGCGGTCGGAGGCCAGCGTGGTGGGAAGGCGGCGGGCGATGGTGAGGCTGACGGTGCGGGCGGGGTCGCGGAAGACGAGCCGCTCGCGGCGCAGGGCGCGGAAGTAGGACCGGAGTGCGGTGTGGACTCTCTGGGCATGGTGGCCGGCGAGCGGTAGGAGGGCGGCCTCGATGTGCTGCTTCGTGATCTCCCGCGGGTTTTCCAGGCCGGCCGTGTGCCAGGCGGTGAGGACGGGGGCGGCGGCGTCGAGGTAGTTGTCGATCGTTTTCGGACTGCGCTTCCAGTTCTCCTTACTGCCCTGGCCTTGGATGACGTCGATCCAGCGGTGCGCGGCAGGGGCGAAGTCGCCGGACAGGGCGTCGGCGGTTCGGCGGGCGCGGGCGATGAGCGCGTTCGTGGCGTCGGGCAGCGGGACCAGCAGGCCGCAGCTGCGCAGGAACTGGATGAGCCGGTGGCCGTGGAGGTTGGGGCGCAGGCTCGCGAGCGCTCGGACATCGGCCTCGTGGACCGGAGCGGCGGCGCCGAGGTGGCCGGTGATCACACGCAGGGTGCGCACGTTGCCGCTGAAGAGTCGGTGCTCCAGCCTCGGGAGCGGATGTAGGCCGTGAAGTCGTCGACCAGGGCTGCGGCCTCCGGGGTGAGGGCGGGTTTGGCGTCTGCGGCCAGGGCCGTCCAGTCGCGGGCCGGAGCGGGGAGAAGTTCGAACTGCCCCGGGTCGACGAGGTGGGATGAGAGCGGGCGGCCGCTGTCGGCGGCGCGGGCCAGGCGGCGCTTCTGGTCGAAGCGCCCACGCCGCACCGCCGGGACACCGGGGGCGAGGACGGCCAGGGCCGGAGCGAGGGGACCGGCGAACCAGAGCTGGTCACCGCCGTCGAGCGAGGCTGCGGCGGTGTCGATCTCGGTCTCGGCCTCCACGATCCGGCAGAAACGGCACCGGCCGCCCGAGGTTGGCACGACCCTGCGGCAACGGGTGCACGCGGTGGGGTCCGGGTTGCCCAGGACGTATTGCCAGCTCGCGCACGCTTCGCACAGGCGGCGCCGGTCGTTCGCCCAGGCGTAGCAGTGCGCGCAGCTACCGTGGGTGAGCTGACCTGGGGAGACGATGCGGCGGGTGGTGGGCGGGGCGAGGAGGCCTGCGCGGTGCAGGGCTTCGGTGGTGGTGGGCCGCAGGGCAGGGAGGTCGCGGACGGCTTCCGGGCGGACTTGGTGCTCGCCGGGTTCGCGGGCGGCCAGGGCTAGGCGCATCACCGGTCGGGTGCGGATCAGCCAGTACGGTCCGACGCCGCGTTCGCGGGCCATCTGCTCCGGGGCGGCGAACGCCTGGGGAGCGTCGGGGATGTCCCGGTCATGGATACGGGCGCCGTCGGTCAGGGCGAACTGCCGCCGCGGGGTGGGGAAGAGGCCGAGTTGGCCGGGCAGCTCGGGTGGGCACAGCGCGGGGTCGTCTCGTCCGCGCTCGGGGAAACGGGCCCGCAGCCACGTCGGCACCTCGCGGCTGACGCGCGGGCCGTCCGCTCGGGCACGGGTCCGCGCGTTCGCGCAGTCCGCGCACACTCCCGTCGCGGGGAGCACGCCCCAGTCCAGGCACTCCTCGCACGATCCGGCGTGCCGCACCGTCTTCCTTCCCACCCCTGATTCCCCCCGGCTGTCAGTTCGGCGGCAGGGCCCGGCGCCGACCGCCGCTGGCGGCCCTGGGGACCGGCCTGACCGGACCTGACTCCCCGACCGCCCGTGGCTCGGCGCTCTCGCGTTCGGCGGCGGCGACCGGCTCCGCCTCCATGAGGTCGGCGACCGTGCAGTTAAGGGCCGCGCAGATCTTGTCGAGGTCGTCCAAGCGGACGGTGACCGGCTGGTTCGACCACATCGTCGCGACCTTGCTCAGTGAGGGGTTGAAGCCCACATCTTGGAAGGCGGCCAGGAGGTGGGTCGGCCGCCAGATGTCCCGCCGGGCCGCCGCCCAGCGCAGGTTCCACTTCATCCGTTCACGACTCCGCGCTCAGCCGGCGAACCGCTCGCCGGGAAGACTCAAGGCTCATCCGCTCCGGGTCGCCCTTGGCGGTCGCCAGGTAGCCGACCGTGATGGAGGCCCAGGTGTGGCCCAACAGGACCTGTACATCCCACAACGGCATCCCGGCCTCGTAGTTGTGGGTCGCGCACGCGTGCCGCAGAAGATGTGGGAAGAGCTCGGTGACCGGTCCCTTGAGGTGCAGTCGGGAGGCGCCCTTCAGCGCCCGCCGGAACGTGTCGGGCCCCACCGCAGGTGCGACCGGCAGATTGAGGTCCGCCATCGCGCGGGGCAGCCGCTCGGAGGGGAACAACGGAGCCAGCGGATCGGTGGGGTCGTCACCGAACTCCCCGCGGACGTCCTCGATGTACCACCACAGCAGCTCACGCCCCTCCTGAAACAGGAACGCCTCCCGCTCCCGCGGTCCCGAGCCGCGTGCGCCTTTGCCCTGCACCAGGAAGCGGCCCCACTGGCCGTTCTCCCAGTGCAGGTGGCCCATGCACACCCCGCACAGCTCGGACGCCCGAACCCCGGAGATGTACGTCAGCTTCGACATGACGTAGTTGCGCACCGCCACCGGGAACTTCCGCGCCGCAGGCAGGCTCTCGCGCCAGGCCGCGAAGAACGCCTTCGTCTCCGCCACCGACGGCGGGATGCGCAGCCCGAAGTCGCCGCGGTGGCGGGGCCGGTTGAACGGATCGATCGGCGAGGCAACCGCGGCCCCAAAGCGCCGCAGGATCTCTCCGGCGTAGCGTTGCTCCAGGAATGCGAAGTAGCCGTCGATCCGGTTGATTTTCGAACGCATCGTCGCGTGCCGTAGTGCCTTGCCCGGCCTGGCGAAGTAGCGGTCCAGCTCGCGAGAGGTCAGCCGCCATGGCACGACGTCGTAGAAGGAGCAGACCTCAAGGACCGGCTGCACCAGGGAGTCGAGCGTCTTCGGTGCCAGGCCCGCCACATCGCGGGCCCAGCAGTACTCGACCAACGAGTCCTGGAAGAGCGCCCGCTCCGCCTCCGCGTCCACGCCCTCAGCGGACGGGCGTTGCAGGGTCAGGACGTCGGCGAGGCCCGGCTCTGCCGCGGGAGCCTGGCCAGGTTCGTCGAGGAGGGGTGCGCCGGCTCCTCCGCCGATGAGCGTGAAGCGGCGACTCCGGAATCTGCCACGAACACGCAGATTAAGAGTGGAACTCCTGAAATTCAGGAGTTCCTGGCAGATTCTCACGCGATCGTGTGAAGCTCCCAGCGAGCCCGTGACCTGAATGAACAGCCACAAGAGGACCAGGAGGCGTCCTGGCGAACCCGTCGGATCTCCACTTGCCTCACACCCATCGCGACCGTCCTCCGCTCCCGCACAGCCGTCCGTGGCTGCGCTGTCACCGACAGCCTGCCGACCGGGCCGGTCCGGTCGGAATCCCGCGACCGGCCGGGGCGGACCCGCCACTCGGCGGTGCGCCCCTGCCGAAAGCCGGGGGCCGGGTAGCCGGCTGCACGTGGCCCCGTATCCGGCACCACGATCTCGGAACCCCATGACCGTGGACAGGCGGGGGACCGGCACCGGCCTGCTGGTCTCACGGACCGACTCCGCGACGACGAACTCGCCTCGCAGGCTGACTCGTTGAAGGCATCGGAATGGGGCGGCGTGCCGCCTAGGAGCAGCGGACGGGACATCCGAGGTGGCGTGCGGACGATCGTGGTGCTGCCGCTCCGGTCGGCCGGCCGATCCCCGGTAGGACCGACCGCCGCGCGGCGCGCCGTCGCCGGCGTGGCCGGGTGGCGGATCTAGTCTTCACCGAGTTGACGGCAGACCAGGGATCGTGAGGACCTGACCACGTGGCGACCCACTCGGCGCCGCCGACGGCCGCCACCCCCCTCCAACGCTTCCTGGCGCGGCCCCATGTGGTGGTCGGCGGGGTCTACGGGACGGTTCTCGGCAGCTCGATGACCGCCGCCCTGACCAAGGAAACGGCCGGTGACCGCCGGTACGACGC
Organism: Kitasatospora sp. NPDC127060; assembly: GCF_042724935.1. Classification (NCBI taxonomy): domain Bacteria; kingdom Bacillati; phylum Actinomycetota; class Actinomycetes; order Kitasatosporales; family Streptomycetaceae; genus Kitasatospora; species Kitasatospora sp. NPDC127060. The sequence continues at coordinate 11,616 of NZ_JBHXEG010000038.1, read as the reverse complement.
GACATGGCTGCTGATCACCGCCGCGGTCACGGCCGCCGCTCACGGCTACGCGCACCTGATCGCCACGCGTGCCCAGCGGCGGTTCGGTGCTCGGGCCGCGGTCCGCACCGTTGTGGACGAGTGGCCGCTGGCGGTCGGTGCCCTGCCGAGTGTTGTGCTGCTGCTCGGGGCGGGCATCGGTTGGTGGCCCTCGCGCGGGATCGAGTACGTCACGTTCGCGGTCAACATCGTGCTGCTCTTCGGCTGGGGCCTGTTCGCGGCCCGGACCGGTGGGCGTACCTGGCTGTCGGCGCTGTCGATCGGCGTCGGCGATGCCCTGCTGGGCCTGGTCGTCGTGCTCGCCAACGCGTTGGTGAAGTGAGGCCACGGCCGGGGAGCCGACGTCCGGCGCCGCCGGGTGGCGGTCTCGGCCCGTCGGGGCTTCGCGGCGGACACCCCGCGCGCCCGCTGCGCAGCCACTCCTCGGAGCCGTTCAGCCGGCGGTCACCTGACGAACCTGGCGGGCTTGGTGGCGAGGTTGAGGAGGTGCTCCAGCGGTCCGCGGCGGAAGAAGCGGGACCAGATACCCGCGAACAGGATGGCGCCGGCGATGAAGCAGAGCAGTGGCGCGGTGGAGGTGACGGTGTCGCCCATCGGCACGGTCAGTGTCATGGAGCCCACGAAGTGCCCGACGTAGGCCGTCAGCGACATGGTGCCCACGGCGATGACCGGGGTCAGCAGCCGCCGGAGCCATGGCAGCCGGGCCATCAGCACCGTCGCGCCGACCAGGATGGTGATCGCGACGCCCAGGCTGCCGGCCATGTCGAACGTCGAGCCGGTGTGCGGTTGGGCGAGCAGCAGCGTCCAGGCATCGGCACCGTCCGTCGCTCCGGCGTCGCCCCCGGTCTTCAGGGCCGCCTTGCCCATCTCGGACGCGGTGTCGAGGGCCGACGAGCTGCCGGAGCCGTCGGCGGCGCGGCCCGACGGTTGCTGTGCGAGGTCGTGGAGTCGGTCGGAGAACCGGGCCAGCAGGAGGGGCACGCCGTATCCGAAGGCGACGAGTGCGGCGCCGAGTGCGGTGAGCCGTCGCTGCACGGTGACGGCGGACAGGTCGAGGCGGCCCAGTGCCATGCCGGTGACCACGTACGTCATCCAGGTGACGGTCGGGTAGAGGCCGGTGACCAGGAGGTCGAGGACGCCGACGTCGCTGAGCTGCTTGAGCGGGTCGTAGGCGTTGACGGCCGTCTCGACGGGACCGGCGACCAGCGCCTTCAGCCCGTACTGCAGGAGCGGTGTGACGACGGCGAGGACGGCCGCGATGATCGCGAGGGTCCTGGCCGGCAGCCGGAGCAGGGGCAGGGCGAGCAGGAAGTACACGCCGTAGAAGGCGAGGATCACCACGTTTCCGGCGCCGGCCGCCGCGAGCGCCGTGCCCATCGCGATCAGGACTCCGGCGCGGATCGCGATGCGGACCTTCGCCTGGCGGCCGGCCAGGCCCGTCCTCGGCTCGCTTCGCCCGGCGATCAGCATCAGCGAGAACCCGGCGAGCGTCGCGAAGAGCACTGACGCCCGCCCCTCCGACAGCTGCAGCAGCCACCCGCCGACACCGCCCACGGAGGCCGCCTGCGGACCGATGTGCACGGCGTACATGCCGAACACGGCCAGCGCGCGGGCCAGGTCCACGCCCACCAGCCGACCGGTGGACGCGGGCTTCGCCGACGAAGCGGGGTCGGGCCCGGCAGGGGCGTTCGGCGGTGGCGACGTCTGCGTGGGATCCATGGGAGTCATGGCGCCAATCTCGTCGTCCGGGGCCCGAGCGGACCATCCGGCGGGCTTCCGTGCCACCCCCGCCGGTCGGCCGGGCCGCCCCCGCCGAACGCCTGCCGCTGCACGCGACCGGCCTGGCCTTGCCGGGCGAAGGGTTCGGGGCCCACGCATTCAACTACCTGTCCACGGCCCTCGCCGGCGCGTTCTTCCTGGCCCTGCTGATCGGCCGCCGGGAGTTCACGGCCAAGGGCGACCGCTCCAACCCGAAGGCGGCCGTGGCGGCCTTCGCCGGCGGCCTGCTCGCGGGCGGCACCCTCGGTGCGCTGCTGGTCCAGGCGACCAACGGGCTGAGCGGCGCCGGCTTCGCCGACCGCTTCGGGTACGCGGTCGCCGGCATGGTCACCATCGGGCCCTCCTGCACCGGTAGCGGCGGCAGGGCGGGGCACGGCGAGGCGGCCTCTCGACTGGCGAAAACCATTCAGGTCGTGAAATATAGATGCCATGAACCAATTGGAGCCGGCCGACATCCGCTCGTTCGTCGCCCTCGGGGACAGCTTCACCGAAGGGATGAACGACCCCGGCACCGACGGAGCCTTCCTGGGCTGGGCCGACCGCCTGGCCTCGATGCTCGCCGAGGGCCGCCCGGAGGGGGAGTTCCGGTACGCCAACCTCGCGGTGCGCGGGCGGCTGCTCGACCGCATCGTGGCGGAGCAGGTACCGCAGGTGAGCCGGATCCGCCCCGACCTGGTCACCCTCTGTGCCGGCGGCAACGACATCCTGCGCCCCGGCAGCGACCCGGACGAGGTGGCCCGACGCTTCGAGGCCGCCGTCACGCAGCTCACCGGGGCAGCCGGGACCGTGGTGCTCTTCACCGGCTTCGACACCCGCGGCATGACCCTGCTGAAGCATCTGCGCGGGAAGATCGCCACTTACAACGGCCACCTGCGCGCGATCGCGGACCGCCACTGCTGCACGGTCGTGGACCTGTGGTCGCTCGGCTCGGTGCAGGACCCGCGAGCATGGAGCGGGGACCGCCTGCACCTGTCCCCCGAGGGCCACCAGCGAGTGGCCCTGCTCGCCGCCCGCACCCTGGGACTCCACACGGCGCAGGACCCGGAAGCCCCCTGGCCCGCCGAGCCGCCCCGCTCCACCGCGGCGCACTACCGGGAGGACCTCCACTGGGCTCGCACGTACCTGGCGCCCTGGGTCGGCCGCCGCCTGCGCGGCGAGACCTCCGGCGACCACCTCGCCCCCAAGCGCCCCGAGCCGACCCCGGTCTGACACCGTCATCGGCACGCCCGTCCAGAGCCGGGCGGCAGCGGTGAGCCGCGGCTGGTCACCCTGTTCGCGGCGGAGACGGTGCCCGGTGCCGGACCGCGCGGCGCCGGCTTCGGCACCGCGCGGCCGGGTGTACGGCCTGTCGGGTCAGCGGGCCGCGGTCAGCAGTTGGGTGGTGGCCAACTCGGCGTAGAGCTCGTCCCGCTCGACGAGTTCCGCGTGGGGGCCGACGGCCCGGACGCGGCCCGCGTCCATCACCACGATCCGGTCAGCGCCGGTCACGGTGGACAGGCGGTGGGCCACCACCAGGACGGTGGTCTCCCGGGCCGCCTGCGCCACGATGTCCCGCACCGCGAGTTCGTTGACGGCGTCGAGCTGTGAGGTGGCCTCGTCGAGGAGCAGCAGCCGGGGCTTGCGCAGCAGTGCGCGGGCGATGGCGACGCGTTGCCGCTCGCCGCCGGAGAGCTTGGACCCGCGGTGGCCGACCAGGGTGTCCAGGCCGTCGGGCAGGCGGGCGACGAGAGTGTCGAGCCTGGTGCGGGTCAGGATGTCGACCAGGTCCTGGTCCGAGGCGTCCGGTGCGGCGAAGAGCAGGTTCTCGCGGAGTGTGCCGGCCAGGACCGGGGCGTCCTGCTCGACGTAGCCGATGGAGTCCCGCAGACGGGGCAGCGACCAGTCCCGGACGTCCTCGCCGTCGACCAGCACTCGTCCGCCGGTCACTTCGTGGAAGCGTTCCAGCAGGGCGAAGACGGTCGACTTGCCCGCGCCGGACGGGCCGACGAAGGCGGTCATCCCGCCGGCCGGCACGTCGAAGGTCACCTCGTGATGGATGTCGGGCAGCTCGGGGCCGTAGCGGAAGGACACCTGCTCGAAGCGGATCGATGCCGGGCCCGCGCCGGCGCCGTCCTCCGTGCGGGCGGGCAGGGTGAGCCGGCGCAGTTCCCGTTGTTCGGTGGCGAGCTGCTGTGCCTGGGTGATCCGGGAGATCGCGGCCGCGCCCTCCTGGTACTGGGAGGCGGCGTCGACCAGCCGGGAGACCGGTTCGATCAGGTAGAAGACGTACAGCAGGAAGGCGATCAGCGTGGAGACGGGGATCTGCCCGGAGGCCACGCGGGCCCCGCCGACGGCGAGCACCGCGAGGAACGCGAGCTCGACGGCGAGGACGTCCGCGGACTTCGCGAGTGCCTCCCACTTGGCGCTGCGCACGCCGTGCTGCCAGGCCCGCTGGGCGGCGGCCGTCACCCGGGCGGTCTCACGTTCCTCGGCGCCGGACGCCTTCACCGTGCGGTAGGCCCCGAAGGCGCGTTCCAGTTCGGTGGAGATCTCGCCGACCGCCTCCTGTGAGCGTTCGGTGGCCTCGGAGATCTTCGGCATCACCAGGGCGACGGCCCCGCCGACCACGGCCACGACGCCGAGCGTCACGCCCAGCAGGACGGGGTCCAGGACGGCCATCAGCACGACGGCCGCGACCAGGGTGACCACGCCGGTGGCGCCGGAGACCAGCTCCCGGGTGGTGACGGCGCGCAGCAGCGTGGTGTCGGAGGTCACGCGGGACATCAGGTCGCCCGGCGGGATCCGGTCCACCTCCGAGATCCGCAGCCGCAGCAGCCGTCCGATCAGGCTTCGCCGGGCGGCCAGCACGACGGACTCGGCGGTGCGCTCCAGCACGTATCCGCTGAGCGCCTCGAACACCGTGCCGAGCAGTACGAGCGCGGTGAGGGACAGCACGATCGCGGTGATGGTCTGACCGGACGAGAGCCGGTCCACCAGCGCCTTGGTGGCCAGCGGCTGCAGCAGGCCGCCGGCCGATCCGACCAGTGCACACAGCAGGCCGAGCGCGACGGTCCACCGGTGCGGCCGGACATAGCCGTACAGCGCCTTGAACGTCGCCCGCGCGGACAGCGACGGAGTGTCCGCGCTCGTCGGGTCGGATGCGGTGTTCACAGGATTCCTCTCAGCTGGTGGCGTACAGGTCGAGCGTGACGGCTCGTGGCGCTGCGCCCCATCCGGTGACCGTCCGGATCACCCCCGCCTTTCGGCCGGTGCCTCCCCGCCGGGTGGCGCGTGGCCGCACCGGTGCCCCGTGTCCGCCGGTGCCGACCGGACAAGGGATCATTGGGCGGTACGGCAGAGGTCCTGAGGCGGCGGAGGATGTGTGATCCGGGTAGTGGTGGTGGACGACGAGGCGCTGATCAGGTCGGGATTCGGCATGATCCTCAGCGCGGCGGGGGACATCGAGGTGGTGGCGACCTGCGTCGGGGGGCAGGCGGTCTCCACCGTGCGGGAGCACCGTCCGGACGTCGTCCTGCTCGACATCCGGATGCCGGACGTGGACGGGCTGAGCGTGCTGCGGGAACTGGTCGTCCTGCCGTCGCCGCCGGTGGTGGCGATGCTGACCACCTTCGACACGGACGAGTACATCCTGACCGCGCTGAACTCCGGGGCGGCCGGGTTCCTGCTCAAGGACACCGAGCCCGAGCACCTCGCCCCGCAGGTGCGCACCCTCGCGGCCGGCGGGGTCGTCCTGTCGCCCAAGGCCTCGCGGAGCCTGCTGCGCGGCCATCCCGGCAGTGGTCCGGCCGTGGTCGACGAGGAGGCCGGGCGGGTCGACCGGCTCAGTGACCGGGAGCGAGAGGTGCTGGTGCTGCTCGCCGAGGGGCTGTCGAACGCCGACATCGGCGTACGCCTCCACCTGGGGACGGGCACGGTGAAGGACCACGTCAGCGCGATCCTCACCAAGCTCAGGGTCGGTGGGCGGGTGCAGGCCGCGCTGCTCGCCCAGCGCGCGGGCCTGCTGGCCGACGTCCCGAACGGGACGGGTACCACGCCGCGACGCCCGTGAGGTGAGGCATCGAGGCTCACTCGCGCCGTGCGCCGGCCGAGGAGCGAGGAGCCTCGTCCCTCCCGCCGTCCCGCACATCACCGACCTCTTCGGCCTTCCCGGCATCCACCGCCGTCTCCGGACGGGGCCGGGTTCGGCCGCGCAGCGCGCGGGCGATGGCCAACGACCCACCGCCGTGCAACAGGATGCTGCCGAGGACGACGACGACCATGGCGTCGAGTGCGCTGTTGGCCGCCGGCCCGTCCGGGAGGGCGTTGAAGGCGAGCAGCCCGAACACGATCGAGGTGGTGCCGCGCGGCCCGAGCGCGCCGACCATCAGCCGCTCGGCCCGGCTGAACCGGGAACCGAGCAAGGACAGCAGGACCGGCACGATCCGCAGCACGGTGAGCGCGGCCGCGCACAGCACCAGCACGGGCCAGTCCAGGCCGAGGCTGAACGTCAGTACCGCCGCGTTGCCGAAGAAGAACCACATGACCATGGTCATCATGGCGTTGGCGTCCTCGATCAGCTGGAAGTCCGAGCCGGCCGGCACCGCGGCGCCATGGCGTTCCGGCGCCCGCCGGACGTACCGGAAGGCGACACCGGCCACGAACGAGGCGACGAAGCCGTTGCCGTGCACCGCGGTGGTCAAGGTGTAGGCCAGCAGCGGGATGATCAGCACCAGGATCCGGCGGGACTGGTCGGTCATCCAGTGCGCGCGCTGGGCGCGGTTCATCAGCCAGGCCAGCAGCGCACCCACCAGCGCGCCGACCACCAGCGCCTTGACCGCGAACGGCACGGTCGTGCCCAGCGCCCCCAGCGGCGTGCGCTTCTCGGCCGTCGACCCGGCCAGCACCAGCGCGAAGAGGAACAGCGGCGACACGATGCCGTCGTTGTAGCCGCTCTCCACGTTGAGCACGCTGCGCACCCGGGCCGGGATGCGCCGGTCGCGGACCAGGATCTCGGCGGGTGCGAAGTCGGTCGGGATGATGACGCAGGCGATCAGCAGCAACGCCGCGACCGACAGGTCCGGCAGCAGCAGCCCGCCGAGCAGGACCGTCGCACCGAGACTCAACGGCAGGGCGACCAGCAGCACCCGGGCGGCCGAGCCCGGATCGCGGCCGAACAGCCGCCCGCCCCGCAGCTCGGTGGCGTCCACGAACAGCAGCACGGCCAGGATGATCTCAGCCACCCGCTGGGCGATCACGGAGTTCATGGCGGCGGCGATCTCACTGTGTGTGAACAGGCCCGTGACCACACCCGCGAGTACCAGCACGAGCGGCGCGCGCACGTGCCGGCGTTCGAGCCGCCCGGCGACGAGCGACCAGCCGGCCACCACCGCGGTGATCACGATCAGGACAGGGATCAACAAGGCAACTTCCGCTTCCGAACGACGACGGGGGTGGACACCTCCGTCGGCTCATTGCTCGCCGGAGGAGTCCGTCGGTCCTGACTACCTGCCTGGCAGCGCCCGAGCATGCAGGTGCCCCGGTCCGCCGACCGGTGTCGCAGCGGACGGTCCCCATCCCACCCGTAAGGCCGTACGCAGTCACCCCGCCGACCGCCGGGAACACCCCCGCCGACCGGGCGGAGCGCCTGTGACGCCGGAAGGCCCGCCACCTCGACGGGCCTCCGTGACCGGGCGCCCCCTGCCGACTGGATGTGAACACCCCGCCGGGTGGCCGGAGCTGCTGGTCGGCCACCGCCCCGACGACACCGAAGCCTTAGGGTCGGCTCCGACGGAAACACCTGCCGGAGCGGGTCGCGCACCGACTCGGCCCGGCCGCACCCTGTGACTGCCCACCCCCGGTCGCCCCCGGGGCGCCTCCCACGACCCGGGGCCGGGGCGGCAGGGACGGAACAGAGCGAAGGCGAGGCGGCAGGGATGAGAACGAAGGCGGTGACGGAGCGGGAGGCCGCGGTGAGCCGCACGGCGGTCGACGGGAACCAGCCGCAGACGCCGGGGACGGGCCGAGCCCGCGCACTGTGGGCACGAGTGCCGGCGCCCGCCGTGGACGGCGCCCTGGTCCTGGCAGCGAGCATCGACGCCTGGCTGAACCTCACGGAGGGCCCGGGGGCATTCGACCTGGCCGTGGCCGCCGTCGCCTGCGCCGCGCTGGCACTGCGCCGCAGGTTCCCCCTCGGTGTGCTGCTGCTCACCCTGCCGATCGCCTTCACCCAGGACGACATCGCCCTCGCACCGATCGTGGCGCTGTTCACCCTCGCCGAACGCTCCCGCAACCGCCGGCTGCTCGCGTTCTGCGCCCTCGGCACCGCGTTCGCCAGTATCGTCCCGTGGTCCCTCGGCGGCCCGTTCGAGGTCAGCCGGACCTTCACCCTGGTCACGTTCGTGTACAGCCTCGCCACCGCGGCTGCCGCCGTGCTGTTCGGGCAACTCCTCCAGACCCGCAGGGACCTGGAGCGGCAGATGGCCGAGACCGAGGAGGCCAGGGAGCACGAGCGGATCCTGCACGCCCAGACCGTGCTCGCCCGCGAACGCGCTCAACTGGCCCGCGAGATGCACGACGTGGTCTCCCACCAGGTCAGCCTGATCGCCGTGCGCGCCGGGGCGCTCCAGGTGTCCACCCGGGACGAGGACGCCAAGGACGCCGCCCGCACCATCCGCTCCCTGAGCGTCACCACGCTGGACGAGCTGCGCACCATGGTCAGGCTGCTGCGCGCCTCCGGCGGCCGCGACACCGAACTGACCCCGCAGCCCACCCTGGCCGACCTGCACCGGCTCGTGGACTCCGGCGGCATCGAGACCCGCCTGACCGGAGAACTGCCGCCCGACCTCGGCGCCTCCGCCCAGCGGGCCGTGTACCGGACGGTCCAGGAGGCGCTGACCAACGCCCGCAAGCACGCCCCGGGTGCCACCGCGACCGTCGAACTCTGGCAGGACGGGGCCGACGTCGGGGTGACCGTCACCAACAGCGCGCCCGCTCGCCCTTCCCTGGCTCTGCCAGGCTCCCAGCAGGGCCTGATCGGTCTGCGCGAACGTGCCGAGATCCTGCACGGCACCCTCGAAGCCGGCCCCACCCACGGGGGTGGCTACCGGGTCAGCCTGCGCATCCCCGTCACCGCCAACGGCGACTGAGGGGCGGGCCGCACCTCTGCCCGCGCTCCTGGCCGGACGGGCAGGGCCCCGGCTCGGCCCCTGGACGAGCCGGATGCGTGTGAGCGGGCATCCGGCGGGCCGCCCGCTCCGGTGGCCGAGGTGTTCACGGTGGGCGCTGACAGTCCGATCTCTTGACGGTGCCCCGGCGCCTGGCCATAGTGATGGCCGGCCCAGCACGGCGGCGGCGCCCTCGACGCCATGCGTGCAGCCTTTGCGATGCCTGGATTGTTAGCGCTAACAAACCTGGACCCCCTCTTCCTTCCCCCACCCCGTGAAGGAGTTCGTTCATGACCACACGATCGTGGCTGCGCCGTGCCCGGCGGGCGCTGTCGGCAGCGGGCACGACCGCCCTGCTCGTCGCCGGCCTGCTCACCGGCACGGGCACCGCTCAGGCCGCGGCCGAGGGCCCGTGCGACGTCTACGCCGGCGGCGGAACGCCGTGCGTCGCGGCGCACAGCACCACGCGCGCGCTGTTCGCCTCCTACAGCGGCCCGTTGTACCAGGTGCGGCGGGCCTCGGACAGTACGTTGCAGGACGTCAGGGTGCTGTCCGCCGGGGGCGTTGCCGACGGCCCGGCGCAGGACTCCTTCTGCGCGGGCACCACCTGCACCATCACCCGCGTCTACGACCAGACCGGTGGCGGCAACACCCTGGTCTACCAGGGGCCCGGCGGGACCGGCGGCGCCGACACGGCGGCCACCGCGAACACGGAGGCGCTGAGCGTCGGCGGCCGGAAGGCGTACGCGCTCCACATCGACCCCGGCAACAGCTACTTCGCCCACAACTCCACGGGGGGCGTGCCGACCGGCAGTTCACCCGAGGGCGAGTACATGGTCACCAGCGGAACCCACGTCAACAACGGCTGCTGCTTCGACTACGGCAACACGGAGATCGACCACAAGGCCGACGGCAACGGCGCCATGGACGCGATCAACTTCGGCACGGAATGCTGGTTCGGCGGCTGCACCGGAACCGGACCGTGGGTGCAGGCGGACCTGGAGAACGGGCTGTTCTCCGGCGGCGGCAAGACGTGGAACCCCCACCAGCTTCCGCAGACCAGCCGCTTCGTCACCGCCATGCTCAAGAACGACGGCACCGCCCGGATGGCACTCAAGGGAGCCAACGCCCAGTCCGGGAGCCTGACTCAGCTCTACAGCGGCTCACTGCCCAGTGGATGGAGCCCGATGCACAAGCAGGGCGCCGTCATCCTCGGCAGCGGCGGCGACTGCTGCCAGACCAACCGCAACGCGAGCGCGGGCACCTTCTACGAGGGTGCCATCGTCAAGGGCTACCCGTCGGACGCCACCGACGCCGCGGTCCAGGCCAACATCGCCGCGGCCGGCTACAGCGCCACCACCCCCTTCACACCCGGCGCGGAGGTGTCGCTCCAGGCCACCACCTCCTGCTGCACCGGCGACTACCTGCAGCACGACACGAGCGACGACAGGGTGGTGATCGCGCCGGTGCCGTCCGGCAGTTCCGCCACGGACAAGGGCAACGCGACCTGGATCGTCCGGGCCGGCCTGGCGAACAGCGGCTGCGTGTCCTTCGAGTCGGCCGACACACCCGGCAGCTACCTCAGGCACTACGCGTTCCAGCTCCACCTCCAGCCCGATGCCGGCAGCAGCCAGTTCGCCGCCGACGCCACCTTCTGCGTCCAGCCCGGAAACGGCGGCACCGGCTACTCCCTCCGGTCCTTCAACTACCCGGCCGACTACGTCCGCCATTACCGCCTCGCCGGCTACCTCGCGAGCGATGGCGGTGCCAACGCCTGGGACAACCCGTCGTCATGGGCCCAGGACACCACCTGGTTCGCGGCTGCCCCCCGGAGCTGATCAGCAGCCCCGGGCCGGGCCCCCGCTGGGCCCCGCGCCCAAAGGGGCCGAAGCCGCACCGACCCGGCGGCGTCATGGCAACCCGAGGCGATCAAGTGCGGCGCGCCGCCGAATCCGGCTGGCCGCGGCCAGCCGACCCTGCCGGGCCGGTGGCGCTTCCGGCCGAGCAGAGGGGGCGTACCGGCCGGGTGGCGGGGCCGCCCCGGGCGGCCACCTGCTGATCGCCGTGGCCCTCGGCACCGTCGAGACCGTCCGGACCGCGCGGCCGGCCGGCACACCACCCCTCCCGCACCGCCGCCTCCCGGAGGCGGCGCGGGCAGCGGCGGCGGATACTTTCCCGTGGAGGTTCCTTCCATGTCCGACTGGCGTGCCCGCGCGACCCGGGCGAGCAGGCGTCCGTTCACCCGACCGACCGACCCGACCGGCCACGACACCCCTCACCCGGCGCCCGAGCACTCGATGGACCCCCGGCCCGACCACCACGACGAGCCGTCGGCGATCCCACTCGAACGCTCGGTGGTCGATGCCGCGGTCTACCGGGACGGCCACCGCACCCGGACGCCGTCCAGCCTCACGGAGGTCTACCGGCAGCTGCCGGGCAAACCCGGCACCATGACCTGGATCGGTCTCTACCGTCCGGCCGAGGCCCAGCTGTTGGAAGCCGCCGAGCGGTTCGACCTGCACCAGCTCGCCGTCGAGGACGCCATCGTGGCCCACCAGCGCCCGAAGCTGGAGCGCTACGGCGACACGCTGTTCGTGGTGCTGCGCGCCGCGCGCTACCTGGACGATGTCGAGGAGGTCGACTTCGGCGAGATCCA